>JBJTCW010000067.1:0-1498 GCA_046092065.1 Candidatus Nitrosotenuis sp.
TATCAATGCTTCTACAGGTGCGGTCGCAGGTGTGAGTGCAGGAACTTCAGTAATGACTTATACCGTTACAGGTAGTGGTGGTTGTGCCAATGCAACAACGACGGCAACTGTTACCGTGACTGCCGTGCCTTCTGCTGGTACACTGTCTGGTACACAAGGAATTTGTGTGGGAGCTACCTCAACATTTACTTCAACTGTTTCTGGTGGTGCTTGGACTACAAGTAGTGCTTCTATTGCAACTGTTAACTCATCTACAGGTGTCGTTACAGGTGTTGCCGCTGGAACAGCAACAATTACATATACTGTTACGGGAACCGGTGGTTGCGCCAATGCAACTGCTACAAGAACAGTTACAGTTACTGCAGCTCCGTCTGCAGGAACCATCTCGGGAACTACCGCTATTTGTTCTAACGGTTCATCAACGCTATCTTCTTCAGTAACTGGCGGTAGCTGGTCTTCTGCAACAACTTCTGTTGCAACTATCAATGCTTCAACTGGTGCTGTAGCTGCCGTAGCAGCTGGAACTTCCGTAATCACGTACACAGTTACTGGCACAGGTGGTTGTTCGAATGCAACTACAACTGCTACGGTTACTGTTACTGCATTACCTAGCGCACCAACAACCACTGCAACACAACCAACTTGTGCAGTAACTACAGGATCCATTGCATTTACAACTCAAACTGGAGTGCAATATTCAGTGGGTGGTGCTTATCAAGCCTCTAACTCATTTACTGGCTTAGCTGCTGGTACCTACCCTATTTCTGTTAGAAGCACTGCGGACAACACATGTATTACAACTGGTACTTCAATTACATTGAATGCCGCACTTGGATCACCAGCTGCAGCTACTGCTTCTGTAACAGCGCAACCAATTTGCGGTACGCCGACTGGAACAATTGTAATAACTGCACCGACAGGTGCGCTTGAATATGCCATAAATGGTGGTACATACCAAGCAGGTTTGACTTTTACAGGTCTTACACCAGGGAACTACACTTTCACAGTTCGCAGAACAGCTGATATCACTTGTATATCTGCTGCGTCTTCATCGTTGACTATCAATCCAGTTCCGAACTGTATTCCTGTTGCGAACAACGATGCAGCGACTACAGCTGAAGACAACCCTGCGATTTTAAATATTACTAGTAACGATACTGACCTCGACGGAACAATCAATGTCACTTCTGTTGACTTAGATCCGTCGACTGTAGGTCAGCAAACGAGTATGATCACTACAGCGGGTGTATTCTCTGTTCTGAACGGAGTACTTACTTTCTATCCGGCTGCTAACTACAATGGCCCTGCATCAATTACATATACAGTCAATGACAACATTGGTGCTACTTCTAACGTTGCTACTGTGAGCATCACGGTAACGCCTGTCAACGATGCACCAGTTGCAGTCAATGACATCGCTTCTACCAATGAAGATGCACCTGTAACCATCAACGTATTGGCTAATGACACAGATGTAGAAGGTCTAAATATTGCTTCG
>JBJTCW010000068.1:0-9339 GCA_046092065.1 Candidatus Nitrosotenuis sp.
TTTGGCGCCAATGGCAGGAGTCAGCGACCCAGCTTTGAGATTACTCTGTAAAGAAATGGGTGCAGGCCTAGTTGTGACTGAGCTTACAAGCATTCATGCTATTGTAGCAAAGGAAAAACAACTCAAAACGCAGAATCAGGCAATATCGGAGTTTATTGAATATTCAGAAAAAGAGCGACCACTATCTGTGCAGCTTTTTGGCTCGGAGCTTGAAGCACTGCAAAAGGCATCGCAAATTGTCTCTCCATTTTTTGATGTAATTGACTATAACATGGGGTGCCCCGCACCACACATTACACAGCAAATGGCAGGTGGTGCATTATTGCAAAACCTGGATCTGACCAAAAAAATCCTAGAAACACTCGTAAAATCAACCGACAAGCCAGTAACTTTGAAGATGCGTGCAGGAGTGGATGACAATTTAGTTTTCAAAGATATTGCAAAAATCGCGCAAAAGGCAGGAATCCAAATGATTACACTGCACGCAAGAACTGTCAGCCAGGGATATTCCGGACAATCCGACTGGTCATTAATCAAAGAACTCAAAGAAACAGTCGACATTCCGATTGTTGGAAACGGAGATGTCACAACACCAGAGCTTGCAAAATCAATGATTGATCAAACAGGCTGCGATTACATCATGATTGGAAGAGGCGCAATGGGCAATCCGTTCTTGTTTGAGCAGGTAAATGACTATCTCAAAACAGGTACGTACAAAAAATACACACAACAAGACAAAACGGAATTATTTGTAAAATATCTGGACTATGCATCAAAATACAAAATCCGATTTGTAAACGTTCGCCAGCAGGCAATGCGATTCACAAAGGGATTACGAGGTGGAACTGTATTTCGAGCTGGAATAATGAATGCAAAAACAACTGATGAGCTAAAATCAATAATGTTGCAAATCTCCTAGCCAATACATAAATAGAAAACAAAACGACGTCTATTCGTGCCAGTAGATCCTGTATGTGGAATTGAAATGGATGAATCACTTGCGGTATCATATGAGCACGACGGAAAAAAATACTTTTTCTGCTGCAACGGATGCAGACGAATTTTCAAGAAAAAGCCAAAAAAATGGGCAAAAAAGAACTAGATAGGAAATCTACCGCACATTCTGCAGAACTTTGAATTCTCTTCTATGGTGTAATGACAGTCTGGGCATGAATTATTGGAATCTTGGTTTAGTTTGTGATGTTTTTTGAACGTCTCGTAATAGAATAACGACTCTTTGGTTCGAATTGTCACGTTATCGTTTTGGCGGATTTTTTTGATTTTCTCAAAAAACACCTCATCTGGGGTTATTCCATCAAAGAAATGTGTCAGGCCTTGCGTGCCAGAGCCGTCCTGCATTGGGGATTTTTGCCTCCAAGCTATCTGAGTTGGTATTGTACTCTCAAATGACTCTCTTAGAATGAATTTTCCATATTTTTTGCCATTATGTGTATTGACAAGACTGGATACTGGAAGGTTTTTTGCAAATTCCATTACATCTGGATGGCAAAAAGGCGATTCCACTTGGACTCCTAATGCCTTTCCTATTTTGTGTGATGGAAAATGCATTATCTTTGCCAGTCTGGACAAGTCTGATTTCAAATCTTTGTCGGATTTTTCTAAAAGAAAATTATATCCTGCAAATAACTCGTCTGCACCATCACCGGTTATGATGCCATCAAATCCAGCATCTTTTACCTCGGATATTGCCAAATACGGAACAATGTTGTTTCTAATTTCAATGTCGTTGAAATTGCCCAAAATCTGAATTGTTTTTTCTGCAGCCTGCAATATTTGTGCAATGTCATATGATTTCATATCCAAATCCAGGCCAAAGGCTTGGGCCGCCATCTGGCAATATGTCAGATCGTTTGCAACGTGATCCTTTGATATTACTGCGACACAGTTTGGTTTTTTCTCTTTTAGCAAATATGCAAGTATTGTACTGTCCAGGCCTCCAGATAACGCCAGATGTTTTGATTTGCACGATTCTGTGATGTGTTGTAGAATCTCTGCGATTTTTTGCATTATGTGTAATCAATAAAAAAATCAATTAAGGCTTTGCAAATCTTAGCTGAAGCTAGCTTGGCACCAAATAGATTTGATCAGTGATTGCTCAAAATTCATTGTTAACTTTAAATAGATTATACAAGGACTTTTGCATAATGTTACTTCCTGCTGAGATTGAATCAAAGACTCTGATTCCAGCACTTCGTGCAATCTTGGCAAAAAAACTTGCAGATGAGCATAACATTAGAGAAGATGAAATCTCTAAAATGCTTGGAGTAACACAGGCAGCAGTCAGTAATTACATCCGTGGAACTCGCGGTGATCCAAAGTTAATTGAAAAATTAATCGCCGACAAACAAGTCTATGAAATGATCACAGAATTATGTGATAGATTATCCTCAGACATGGCATATACGCCATCAAGCCTGGCAAAGTTCATCAGCCTTTGCAACTACATCAAGTCCAGTCTTTTGATTTGCGAGATTCACCACAAGCTAGAAACAAACATTGATGAGGCAATCTGTAAAGAATGCGAAAACATGTTATTGAAAGGCCCGGGTTCAGTTTACTAGGTTTTTGAAATAGATATCTCTATTGTAGATAACATTCTTTTTCCGACTACATCTTCTGAATCCAGTTTGATATAGTCTGTTTTGCAAGATTTGTGCAACATTTTTTCCACAATGATATTTGTGATTGCAACAGCTGCTGGAATGTCTAGCCCCTTTGCCAAAAGCAATGCCTTTCCGTGTTTGTTTAGTATGGTAAAGACATCCAAGGCTGCTGGCATTATTGGATTGTTTCTTACAAAATACGTGTATGGAGGATGGTTTGGGATCTGTTTTTGTTCTTCCATACTAATCATTGTAATTTTTTCCAAAAATTTTATCTATTAAGTTTTGTCGACGATTCATCCACTAGTTAAAATAATCAATTGGGATGTTTTGGTAATCACCATTTGGTAATCTTCTTTTTATGACAATTGGGATTGCAAAGTCATCTAGTTCTCTTAATGCGATGTCAAGTGATGTTCTTGCGTCTGCTGGAATTGCGATAAATGGCGGTGCGCCTTGTGATAATTGCAGTGCTCTTGCACCTAGGATTCTTGCCTTTTCAAATCTTGTCAAGTTTGGTGGTCCGATTGCTAGCTTGCCTTTTCCAGATAGTGGGATTTCAGAGACTTCGTGGACTGGGTCCATGTCGATTACTTCACGGGTTTCCATTTCCTTGATTTTTTTGTCCAGCTCTGCACGCTCGTCATCTGTTAGTTCTTTGGATTCGAAAATTTTCTTGTATGCATTGATGGCATCTTCCATTGTAGTGTCTTCTGCCATTTCCTCTCCAACTGGGCGTACAAATTCTGGCTCCTCCTCAACTTCCTCTGGAGCTTCAACTTCAACTTCTTCAGGATCAGACAAGTGAAAAAACTCTCTAATGCGGTTATATATTCCAATTCGCGGTAATGGTCATGAGCGCAGGATCTGTGTCATCCTCAAAGCTGATCCTTGAGGTAAAAGGCAAGGCCAAAATGGAGTGCGAACTCAAAAGGCATCTTTCTCCTAAAACTGTAGGAATCATAATGAGATCTATACCACTAGATGGAAATGCTCACTTTATCGGGCAAAGCATTGTCTATTTTGAAACCAAGGTAAATTCCGGAGTGGAACGACAGAAAAAGGAATTCAAAAAAGGCGACATTGCGTTTACGCCTGCCGGATCTAGCATTTGCGTTTTTGTTGGTGATACCATAACATCAAAACCAATGACACCTATTGGAAAAATACTAACCAACGTAGATTCTATTAATGATGTAAAAGCTGGCGATGTGTTGTCGCTGTATCTAGGCTGACTGGTAAATCCAGTGACCTGCAAATCCGCCGGTTCTTTTTACTGCGCCTTTTTTGAGCAGGCTAACAAGACATGCGTTTGCCGTAGAGATCTTGACGCCAGTTTGTTTTGCTAATTCTTGGATTGTAAGATAATTGTTTGATTTTATGAGCTTGAGTGCTTGGTCTTCAGCTAGGATTACAGTGATCTCGGCTTTGCGCTCTGATTTTTCTCCTTTCTTGTCTTTTCTGTCTTTTTTATTTCCTGAATCTTTAGCTTTGGAATCATCTTGTGATTTTTCCATTGCAGCTGCGCCTTTCTTTTTTGCTCCGCCCATGTTGATACGACAAAATACTCCTTTTATAAACGATTGAGGACCGGGAATTTTTCAACTGTTAAATAATATCAAATGAATCTGATATCATGGGAGTAGTAGCTAAAGGTGCGCAATGCAACGTTGATGGTTGCTCAAACGAAGGCGCGCGATCTCTGAACACTGCCAAAATAGAGCAGGCTGGACTGAGATTAAAGTCTGCGGGAAAAAAAGCAGTCCTGTGCAAAGAGCACTATAAAGAATGGAAAAAGGAAACCAAAGACGACAGAGAGATTGAACGCTCTAGATACGACAGATTCTAGTGCTTTTAATTTTGAGTTTTGTTTAATCTATCCTGATAGGTTTTTTGTAATTCCGAATAATACTATAATAATTATTATGTTGAGTGTACTTTTGCAATGAAAATCATCGACATGACAAATCCTGAGAGAGTTAGTCGCGATCCCGATGATGTTATGGTTCTAATGGAATCTGCAAGTTTTGTAGAGCAAGGAGTAATAATAAAAAAAATAGCATTGCGGCTTTTTGTGGAAAAAAAGGATGCAAAACTTGGCGATTATTCCCTGATTACCTCTCTAGTGGAGACTGACCAGGGAGAAGTGGAGATGATTTATGATGAAGGATTCCGAGGTGAAAGTGCACTTGGACGGGCAGCAAGTTTTCTGATGAATAATCTGGGCTTGTCAAGCGTTATTTTGAGATCTATAATCGCACTGCAATCAAAAAACCAGTAAAAATTAGTAAACATTTAATTCAATATTTCAAAGACTTTGAAATTGTGAGAATACTACAGCTTCACTGCGACAGCATAGAGTACAACCCGACTAAAAAAGAGATAAAATCCGCAGAAGAGATAACCCCAGAACCAAAGAAAATAGACGAAGTCGTAGTGGCATTTGTAGCAATAGAAAACGGAGATGACTCCGAAGTTGCCCAAAAAGCTATAGCAGAAATCAAAACAAGCATGGGCAAAGTCGGATGCAAAAAATTACTGCTATATCCATATGCTCATTTATCATCAAATCTAGCAGCTCCAAGCACTGCATTATCATTACTAAAAGAAATGGAATCATCAGCATCCGATATGGAAGTATCACATGCTCCATTTGGATGGACCAAATCGTATAGTGTCAAAGTAAAGGGCCACCCACTAGCTGAAAGCTCCAAGGTTTTCACAAAGGAAGGAGCAATACCAGTGCATCATGATCATGGACATTCACATGATGATGAAGGCCAAGCCTCAGAAGCATTAAAGTCAGAATCTAAAATCAAGTCATTTTGGTATATTTTATCGCCAGATGGTACCATGACCGAAATAGACAAGTTCAATTTCGCAAAACATGAAAAACTAGAAGTTTTAGCAAAATACGAATCTGCAAAGAAAAGAGCGGTTGATGAGCCACCACCACATGTCAAGCTGATGAAGAAAATGGCAATCGCAGATTATGAGCCCGCATCAGATTCTGGCAACATGAGATTTTATCCAAACGGAAGACTGATCAAATCCTTGCTGGAAAGATTTGTCACAGACCAGGTAAAAGATTACGGTGGATTAGAAGTAGAGACTCCAATCATGTATGATTCGCATCATCCAAGCATGGAGAGCTATTTTAATCGATTCCCAGCTCGACAATACAATATCAACACAGAAGGAAAACAGCTTTTCCTAAGATTTGCAGCATGCTTTGGCCAGTTCCTGATGGCAAATGACTTTCAAATTTCATACAAAAACATGCCAATGAAGCTATACGAATTAACCAGGTATAGCTTTAGACGAGAGCAATCAGGAGAGCTGGTAGGACTACGAAGACTAAGAGCATTCACAATGCCTGACTGTCATGCATTTTGTACAGATATTCCACAGGCAATTGAAGAATTTAGAAAAAGATTTGATCTATCCAGAAATGTCCTCAAAGAAGTCGGCATAGAAGACTCTGACTATGAGATGGCAATTAGATTTACAGAAGAATTTTACAATGAAAACAAGGCCTACATTGAAGAACTGGTCAAAAAAATGGGCAAGCCAGTACTAGTAGAAATGTGGAAGGAGAGATTCTTCTATTTTGTTCTGAAATGGGAATTCAACTATGTGGATGATTTGGGCAAAGCATCTGCACTATCCACTGATCAAATAGATGTCGAAAACGGTGAACGATATGGCATAAGATATTTTGATGAATCCAATACACCACACCATCCTATAATTTTGCACAATTCTCCAAGTGGAGCAATAGAGCGAGTAATCTACGCGTTATTGGAAAAAGCTGCATTGGACCAAAAAGAAGGAAGAAAGGCACAACTTCCATTATGGCTTGCACCAACACAGGTCAGAATTATACCGCTAAAGGATGAATTCCTAAAACACTGTGAAGACTTGGCGGACAAGCTCAGCTCAAGCGACATTCGCGTAGATATTGACGATAGAAATGAAACTCTGGGCAAAAGAATCCGTGAATCAGAAACAGAATGGATTCAATATACTCTGGTAATTGGAGAAAAAGAACTGGCAAAATCCACCCTATCTGTGCGTGACAGAAAGACTGGAAACGCCAAAGACATCACACTGGAAGAGTTTGTAAAAGAAATCAAAGAGCAAACCAAAGACAAACCATACACAAAACTGAATCTGTCTAGATTGTTATCAAAAAGACCGCAGATAATGGTATAATCATTTAATTTATTTTCTAGTGGTTTTTTGTAAATTCCATGAGCTATCTGGATTTGTATCTGAACAAAGATCCGCTAATTATCAGTCCTGGTGACGATTCCGAACCAGTAGCTACAGTATACGGCATACCATTTGATTCAACTCATTCCTACAAGCCAGGATGCAGATTTGGTCCTGATGCAATCCGCAAGGCCTTTAACAATATAGAAATCTTCCACCCTGATTTGGGGGTGGATTTGGAAGGCGTAGCTATTGAAGATCTAGGAAATGCAATGCACACTGCAAATGTCGAAGATATGCTAGATATGGTTGGCAAACTAACTGCCGAGCTGACAAAAAAAGACAGACTGCTAATGATTTTGGGCGGAGAGCATTCCCTAACGTATGGAACCTACATGAGTGTTCCAAAAGAAACCGGCTATATTGTATTTGATGCTCATTATGATTTGCGAGACGGATATGCAGGAGAAAAATATTCTCACGCATCATATCTTAGAAGAATAGTGGAACAAAGAGGCGCAGACAAAATTGTTCATGTCGGCGCAAGATCATTTGTTAAAGAAGAACTGGCTTTCTTGAAAGAAAACAAAATTCGAACCATAACAGACAGAGATGTCCGAGATGGAAAGGGGCCAAAGATGGTCAAAGATGTCATGTCTACATTTGATAAAACCTATGTCAGCGTAGATTTGGACGTGCTAGACCCGGCATATGCGCCAGGCGTGGGAAACCCAGAAGCCGTAGGAATAACATCGCGAGAATTATTTGACATGATTTACGCAATGCAGGGTAAAAAAATCTCTGTCCTTGATGTGGTGGAGCTAAACCCAACATATGACAATGGAGCCACGGCATCCTTGGCAGCCAAGCTGTTATCGACAATGATTGCCATGAATTTTAAATAGACTCGGGAATCATTCCACGACATTGCTGAACAATCTTCGAGATTCACTCAAACCAACACTTGAAAAGCTCGGCGCAAAATTTGGCGCAACTGGATTATCACCTGATTTTTGGACAGGTGTCGGCTTGGCATTTGCATTTTTGTCCGCAATCATCTATTCTTTGAATAACACAATTCACAGTCCTTGGTTTAATGCAGCAATCTTTGGTGGCATAGCACTACTAGTTTCAGGATTTTTTGACATGGTTGATGGCCAAGTTGCAAGATATACAAAAAAGGTAACCAAAAGAGGCGGATTCCTGGATTCCGTATTTGATAAAACTGCCGAAGTAGCAATCTTTGCGGGATTGCTAGTTGGCGGATTTGCAGAGCCAATCTGGGTTTTGCTTGCAATCACATTATCTCTACTAGTCAGCTATGCAAGGTCCAGAGCCGAATCACTTGGAATCAAACTCCAAGGAATTGGAATTGGAGAAAGGGCAGAAAGATTGCTAGTAATTGCAATAATTGGCATGATTCCGGGATTGATGCCATATGCCATTGGCATTGTGGTCATAATAGCAGGAATAACATTCGTTCAAAGAATTATTGTTACTTCTAAAAACATCAAAGAAGACTAGTACAGTTTTCCTGTCTGTCTTCTAGAATCAGCGGATCTAATTTTTAGTATGCCAAAGTGAATTGCGCAGGATACACAATACCATTTGAGAACCTTTGGAGATGCAATGTATGCTCCTTGTGCTCTGAGCTCTTTAGCAAGCGATGCCTCGACCAGATTTAGTCGTGAGGTGACCTTTTTTGCCTTGTCTTTTGGTACGGTAGCACCACAGTTTGTGCACTGGATACGGTCAGATGATCCCTTTCCGCCCTTTCGTCTACCTCTACTTGCACGCTGTAATGGCATGGCTATCCTCTTCGAATGCCTCCTTATAATCTTGATTATGATACAATGTACACTGCAAACTTGTTGTCCGCATCTATGGTGTAGTCTGCGATTTTTTCAAACTTGAATTCCTTTACTCCTTTTACTTTTTGGTACAATGATTCACCGATTACCAATGTGTTTGGTTTTGCTAAATTGTTGATTTTGGAGCAAGTGTTTACAGTAGAGCCAAAGATATCATCTATTGCAGATGTTGCAACTATTGCAACTCTTACAGGTCCGAACATTGCAGATATTCTGTAACTTACCTCTGGAAGGTTTTCTGCTCCCAATGCCTTGTTTATTGTAGTTCTTGCCTCGATTAATTTTTGGCAGCACCTGAGCATTTCATTAAATGGCTCTCGCTCATCGGAATCCGTCTTTGGGAAATAATACAACAATGCATCGCCAATGTTCTTTACTACTACGCCATTATTCTGGGTAATAGTGGTTGCAGCCGTGTTTAAAAATATTGAATAAAACTTGCTAGTTTCCATGTCTGATAGTTTAGCGGTAAGCTTTGTCGAGCCGACAATATCAACAAAGCACACGCAGTAATTGGATGAATATTGTGAAAACTGCAACAGAATGTCTTTTTGTTGCTTAATGACGTCTTCTCTTTCTTTGATTTTTAGTAATGAATCCTGGATTTTCTCTGCCATCTGATCAAATGA
>JBJTCW010000069.1:0-1710 GCA_046092065.1 Candidatus Nitrosotenuis sp.
CACGGTGAGCGAAGAAAATGCGAAAGCCTGGCAATGAATATTCGCAGACAATTCCGAGTTCCGGCTCACTATCCGCAAGTACAAGAAGCAATCAGACTGTTCTAGATTATTGTAATCGCCAATTTTCATTTATATTCTAAAAAGTGTTGAGTAATTTTGATGTCCATCAAGATGGTATGGATTATGTAAAAAAACTACTTGAAGAACAGAATTGGATTGTCGAGAAAATAAGAAACGGAAAAGATGATTATTTGCAAATCAATAAACCAGAATCCTACAAAACATACAAGATCAAAGTCAAGGCACTCTCAAAAAAGGATCCAGTGCCATTCCACATACGAGCCCCAGATTCGTTCAGTGCCGATTTTTTTGTCATCTAGCATTTTTGGAGGTAATGTTTCATAGCCTGCCCCATGACCAAAGGACTGTCTTGGTAAGGTAAAAGCGAATATAACAATGATCAAGACAAATGTAAAGTAAATTACTTTTGTCATTTACAACTTAGACTGATTTGACATATTTATGCAGTAATCTATTCAAATCGCAATCTTGATGGAAATTTCTTTTTAACACTTGACGTATGTAGTTTGATCTCTCCAATTATCCACTTTTCCAAGCAACTATTACAAATTGTCTTGAGCACAATTCCACCTTCAACCCATGTTTTTATTTTATGATATCCTCCCTCAGGCCTTTCCTCTACAAAGCCTCCACAACAACAGCAACTATGATACACCATGTCTTTTCCTAAATTTTCGGTCATTGTTATTTTTCTCCATTTTACAAACGATGGTGGGAAGGCCACCACCGCATGGTAGTCAAGGCTTGTGAAATCCTTTCCTAGCATATGATTGAGATGGTTATTAATAAAACTATAGAACATTATTAATAATTGATTACTATATTGTATTTTTTAATAATAATTATATACTACAAACCTTTAGAATATGAACATGACAAAGATGATCAACGTAGACATCGAGACATCTGGAATAGAACAAACTGAAGCAAACGAATGGGTAAGTGAGATTGCCAATGTGTATGCAGATGTAGAGATTTCAGATGTGCATGTGTCAGGAAGTAAGATCTCTTGCAAGATGGGGCTATCAGGAATGGATGACACCCAACCAGAAGATATCAAGATGAAAATCGAAGAATATCTGACCATGAATGAGGCATTTTCTGCAAAAAAAATCTCCTGTCACTAGCTCTTTTTTTAATTCACAATCGTATTTTCTATACTCTTTGTAAGTAAAGTCATTGTGCTGCGAATGTTATTCATCTTTCTTATGCGACAAGCTATCTCGCTTAGACCCCTATATTCTTCCTCGTCATCTATTTGTATTTTTGCCACGATGTCATATGGTCCAATTACTCGCAGAACAGATCTGATCTGCGGGATAACCTCTAGCTCAGAGAGTAGCGTGCTTTCTGATTTTTCTTTACAATTAATTAAAAGATACATGATCGCCATGTGTTTTTCTATGATGTATTGACTAGTTTTTCAGCTTGTCTGCTTCTGCCTTGCCCAGTATCCTAAATACTATCATACCAGTTTCAGAACTTTTGCCTTTTACGGCCCATCTACCGTTTTTTAGTTGGACTATTTTTGGATCTAGCATCTTTACTTTTTTTCTTGCCTTTACATCGTATGCTTCGAATTCTTTCATTGATTTTATTGGGAAAATTTTGTATATTAAATTATTGGAT
>JBJTCW010000070.1:0-2167 GCA_046092065.1 Candidatus Nitrosotenuis sp.
GGGTTCCAGATCATGAAATTCTTTGTGTGCAGTCACTAGCAACACAGCATCAGTATTATTCAGCGCATCAACCATGTTGTTTTCTGTCTTGATTCCAAAGATTTCAGTTGATTTGTAATACGGATCATAAACCTTTACTTTGGCTTTAAGCTGTTTTAGTTTCTCAATTATTGTTTCTGCTGGAGTAAGCTGTACATCTTGACGTCTGGCTTGTATGATATTCCCAAGATCAATATCTGAGAATCCTGAATTTTTTTAGATGCTTCTGCAAATCCATCTTGCAACAAGTCCAACACATGTTGCGGCATATGCTCATTGACCTCACGCCCGACACGTATCAATCGAAGCAGATTAGAATCTACACTTTTTGCTAGATTTAGCATCTGATACGAGTTTACAGGAAGACATGGGCCTCCAACGCCTGCACCAGGATAATGCACTTGGAAATTGTACTTTGTTTTTGCCGCCTCCAATACCTTCATTGTATCAATTCCTATTTTTTCAAACAGCATTGCAAGCTCGTTTACAAACGCGATGTTTAGATCTCTGAATACATTTGTGGTTAGTTTTACTGCATTAGCAGTCTTACAGTCAGGCATCGGGATCAAATCGACAGTAAAGACGTGTCGATAGATTCTAGTGATCATGTTCGCAGTTTTATCATCAATTGCTCCTACAAGTCTGGGTAGTTTTTCAAAATCAACCAGAATTTGACCTGGGTTAGCAGTCTCTGGGCATACTCCGATGCCAAAGTCTTTTCCTGCTGTTAGTTTTTTGTCTGCACCCTCAATTATCTGAATTAGCTCATTTTCAACAAAACCAGGCTCTATCGTACTTTCTACAATCACTAACGAGCCTTTATTCAAGTGATCGTGAAGCAGCTTTCCTACTGATTTCAGTGCATCATAGTAAGGAACATTTTGATCATTCATTGGTGTAGGCAAAGACAACAGTATAACGTCAGATGCTGGGACACCCTCTTCTATTTTTGTGGTTGCCCTGAATTTTTTATCACGAAATACATTTTCAAATATAGAGTCATATCCAGGCTCATCCTTTAGCGGAAAAACTCCAGAGTTTATTGTGTCAACTAGTTGCGTGTTAATATCAACACCTATTGTTGAAAGGCCAGAATTTGCAAATGACAATGCTGTGGGCAATCCAATTCTTCCCACGCCGATGACACAAACCTTGAGCCGATTACCCTGAATTGCTTGGATAAGCTCTTGTGTGTTCATTTCCATTATCGAATTAGCCATCAATGCATCAACTAGATGCTTGATGTTCGATGATCATTCTTTATTTAGTTTTGTCTGATTTTGCTCAAGACTTAAAGATGTGGTAAATTTATCACGTCTTATGAAATTTGCAGTTACTGGTGGAGCTGGTTTTGTTGGAAGCTATTTGGTAAAGAAGCTGATCAATGAAGATCATGATGTCATTGTAATAGACAATCTTTATCGAGGTAATCTAAAAAATCTCAAAGAAGTTTCTGATAAAATACAATTTCAAAAAGTCGATATCAGAGATTTTGATTCTATGAAAAACATAATAAAAAATACAGATGGGGTATTCCATGAAGCAGCACTTACAGATGTGCAAGAATCATTTACAAAACAAGATGAATATACAGATGTAAACGTCAAAGGCACTGAAAATGTATTCAGAATAGCAAAGGAATTTGGGACCAAAGTAGTCTATGCCAGCAGCTCAAGTGTTTATGGCAATCCAGAAAAAACTCCAATTACCGAAGACAGCAAACGTGCGCCAATCAATCCATATGGGAATACAAAGCTGGAAGACGAATATTTGGCAGAAAAATATACTAAAGACGGTGTTTCAATAATTGGCCTGCGATACTTTAACATCTATGGGATAGGCCAAACTGGTTCTTATGCTGGTGTCATTACCAAATTCATCAACAATATAAAAGAGAAAAAACCACCGATAATTTTCGGTAATGGTGAACAGAAACGAGATTTCATTTTTGTTGAAGATATTGCAAAAGCAAACGCTGCAGCTATGAAAAGCAGCGTTAAAAGTGGATTTTTCAATGTGGGAACCGGAATGACTGCATCCATAAAGCAGCTAGCAGAACAAATGATTGTCCTTTCCGGGATGAAACTAGAGCCAAAATATGAAAAACCTTTAGCAGGTGATATATTTA
>JBJTCW010000071.1:0-6123 GCA_046092065.1 Candidatus Nitrosotenuis sp.
TCGGAAAACTGTTCCCCGTTAACTTGTACTCCATAGTGTATTAGATCAGCCAAGGTATCATTAGAACCCATTCTAAAATTCACATAGACGGTATTTTGCAACTCACTTATTGTGGAGGTAGAAAAATTCTTGACCATCAAATATTTGAGAAACATTACTCGATTTTTATTAAATTTAAAACGATGAGGGAATACCTCGTCTTTCCATTTTCCGTTTTGACTAGTTTTCCATATTTTTGGGGTTTTTGAATAATAATAGTCACTGGAAATCTTGAAAACCAGAGCATAGTCAAACTTGCCGTTAAAGGACTTTTTACTCCATTCTTTCATGTTGTATCTTCCTGCAACATTTTTTCCGTGCTTATTTTTATAATTCCCATGTAGTCCTGCTAGAAAGACAATTAGGTCATTTGCCTGAATTTCTTGTAGTCGAGTTCCTTTGCCAATTCCTACATTGTATTTTTCCTGTATTCCCCACGTTTGATACTCCAATGCAGGCTCAAAATGTGCCAATGCCCCACCTTTCTTGGTTAATAGAGTAAACCAGACTTTAGGGTGTCGCCTTTTCGTTGCCTTTTCTACAGATCTTAGTTCCTTCAGTTCTTCAGAAACCAGTTTCGGTGCGTTTTGTATGTACCATTTTTCAAATTTATCAAGATCCACTTTGATTTCCTTTAGACCCAAATTCACATCGCTTTCCTTTACGCCCACCATTACCATTCCATGTTCCTTAAACCAAGGAAAAATTGGGTTCGACTCATGATCAAAATTACTTGTTTTCCATTCGACTTCTACGGGTATTTCTTTGCCATTTTTTAGAGTAAAAAACAAGTCCGGAAATTTATCCTTGGGGGAATTGAATCTGACAGAGTCAATGTTGGATTGAAATAACTGGAAAAATTCATCATCAAACTCCCTGAAATTATCCTTGACGTATGTCTGCAAGATGATCTCGGGAATTTTTTGCATTGTTTATGCAAATGTGTTTTCATAATTAAAATTTTCTAAGATAATTTTTGCAATCTTTGTAATTATTTCAATTAAGAAAAAGACTCTAAAAAACCAACCACGCCCTGAGATTCGTCACGGATTCTAAATCCCTGCTTTTAAAAACAGAGAAAAATCTCGAAAAATCTGATTCTAACAGTCAAAACTTGGGGGTATCAAACTAATTACACTAACCCCCTCGAGGGAATCACATGCTGGAGTATCAAACTTTTTTAAGCAAACCCACCCCCGGCATTACACTCTTACCAGAAAAAATGGAAAACATAACAGAAGAGGAGAAAAAATCCCTCACCCCAGAATCAGGATTCAACCTAGTTGGTGTTGATCCTTTTGCCTCGCCAGGAAGCAGACTGTACTTGATTGAGCATTTTGAGAAATATCAAGATGCATTACAGTCAAAGAAATCCCGCAAAAATCCCGACGAATATCTGATTTTGTATTACGGTGCCTAACTGCCAGACTTTAGTTTTTGATCAATTACCGACTGGAATACTGAATATGGTTGTGCGCCGCTTATCTGGGTGCCTGAATTGTCAGGACCTATCACCAGAAATGTCGGAGTCGATGTTACGCCACTTTTGATACCGACGTTTTTGTTTTGATTTACTCTATCTAGATATTTTCCGGAATCAAAGCACTCGTTGAACTTTTGCACATCCAAGCCTGGCATAGTAGCTGCCAAGTCCTTTAGCTTTTGGCCTCTTGCCCAACCATTGTTTTCCTCTCCTTGATTTTTGTACATAAAGTCGTGATATTGCCAGTACAGGCCTTGCTCGTCTGCGCAATAGCTAGAAGCATGTAATTTTGGAGAATCTATTCCAATTACTGGAAAGTCGATGTAGATCAGCTTGACCTTGCCGGAATCGATATAGTTCTTTTCTATGAGTGGCTTGGTGTCAAGATTCCATTTTTGACAAAATGGACATTGATAGTCGCCAAATTCTATTAGCGTGACAGGTGCGGATTCAGAACCTAGAACTGGTGAGCCATTATTGATATCCATCGTAGTCTTTGTCGGGCTAAGACTAGAACCACCGGTTGCGACAAATATTGCAGCCAATATAGCAATTACTCCAATTATGCCAAGACCAACAAACTTTGCCTTGGATTTTTTCACAGTTGGTTTTTTGTCCTTGCCCACGAATGTGATTTTTTGTGATATCTAAAAAACATTATTCAGGATTTTTTGGCAACAATCAGATCCACTAGATATTGCAATGTTGCCCGCTCGTGTAGATTCAGATTCCATGGAATATTGCTTGGCTTTTTTGTCTTTTTAGATACGATAAAGCCAAGGCTGACAAGCTCTTTTCTCACATCATCAGAATACAATGGCTCTTTGATGGATTTTATGTCACGCTCATAGTCGTATGGGTCTGATAATACTAGTGTGCCGTTTTTTTGGGTTTGTTCTGAGAATAGTTTCAGTAATAGTTTTGGCTCAATTAGCTCAAAGAGGTTCAATCCCACTATAACATCGAATTTCGTATCTCCAAACGGATGTTCCAAAGAATCTGCGACAAAAAAGTCCAGGTTTTTTTGCGGCTGCTTTTTTGCTTGTACAATTGCGTAAAATGACTTGTCAATTCCAAATGCCTTTTTGGATTTTTTTGCCAAATGTTTTGATATTATACCAATTGAGCAGCCATGTTCTAGAGATAAATCGGAATCAGATTTTAGGGATTTTTTTATTATACCATAAAATTTAGAATCCTGGTTTTTCTGATAGACTTGCACCCATTTCTTTTCTATTATAGAAAAGTCCTGGTTTTTTGTAGATTTTCCTAGTGTTGTTTTTATTATTAATTTCATTTGTGCAGTTTTTGCGGACAAGAGCAACTCTCCGCCAAGCTTTTGCCTGTTTGACAGGTATAATGCAAAGTCATCTATCAGAATAGATACTCCTTGCATAACAGGATAGACCAGGCCGCATTTTGTACAGGTCAGAACTCCTTCCTCTATTTCCTTGTCCTGATGGAATACAGTCAGGTCTAATTTGGAATGACATTTTACGCATTGTATAACATCAAGGCTGGACTGGAGCAAGCTAAATCTGGGGCCAGCTCAAATCGAATTAAACCTTGGTTATTCCAGTTAATGTTAAATTGTCTGGCAAAAGCTCAGACAATCAATGACAGAACTAGAAGAGTTTGCAGATGCATTGCTTGACCAAATAGCAGTCGAGATAAACGAGGAAAAAGACATTGCAAATTTATCATCTAGAATATCAGAAGACTCGGAATTTGCAGTCAAATTTGACACCCCAGAACAGATATCTCAAAAAATCATGCCAGAGCTAAGACAAAAGCTTGCAGACTATACCGGAATGACGCCTGATCAAAACATCAAGGCTGAATTCCCGGAACTGGAAGAGCTCAAAAAAGTCAAAGGAAGAAAGGTCTTCTCAACCCCAGAAGCTCGAGAGTTTGTCGATAAACTGTTTGCAGCACTTGCCAAGCAGGACCGCCAGGGAATAGCCGGAATAATAAAAGAAGACACTGCCAAGTTTTTTGTCTATTCCACATATGCAAAATCCTACATTTCCAAAATATCTACTACATATGGCGACTATCTAGACAATACAATATTTGTGAACAATTTTGTCCTGTCCAGTTATCCGCAAATAATTTTGTACAAGCAGGGAAAACCATATTCTCTTAGGTATAATGAAGTCGTATCTGGATACACCGGTGCTCTGAAAATGACAATACTGGAAGAGCTGGTCCATTCTGTTCAAAAAAACCTGTACGAGCAAAACAAAGAAGCAGTAATACAAGTCAACAAAATAAACGAAGAGCTTGCCAAGATAATTCTAAACATTGATGATCCGACTGCGACCAAGCTATCAGAATACTTGCAGCTGCCAGATGTTCCACCAGAATTTCCCATTGCAAAAAGGGCAAACCTGTTTTTCATGCTAAATCCAGACAATTTCATAGTCAATGTTTTGGGTCCTGATGTCATGACATTTACCAAGGTGGAAATCGACCCAGTAATCTCTGAGATGATTCCACAATTATTGGATATCTATCAAAGATGGCTTGGACCAATACAAAGACACCATGCCGCGTTTTCCACAATGGAGGGCATGGCGGAATTTTGCGTGCAAAATATTCTAGCAAATGATGATGATTTTGCACAATACCTGAGCACATTCATGGGAACTGACATTTCTTCATACCAGGTAAGAAAGCACATGGGAAAGGACCTGGCAAGCCTGGTTTATGCGCAATTTGGCAAGGAGACATTTTCCATTTTAATTCAAAACCCTCCAAACACGCGCGAGCTCAAGGACCCTCAGTTATATCTAAAGAGAATCAACCAAAAATAATGGAAAAGCACTTTGATCCATTTGTTGCAGAATGGATTGCGTTTTCATCAAATCCCAAGTACAATTTGGTTGAAAAATGCCTCAAGCTCGCACAATTATTGGAATATCCTGATTTGGATATAGAATCCAACATTCAGAAAATAAACGACATGGCAAAATCACTCAAAGTCTTGCTTTCTGATGTCAAAAATCCTACATATCTCATATCAATGCTGAATGAGTATCTCTTTGATGATTTAGAGTTCCAGGGAGACACTGATGATTACTATAACCCAAAGAACAATTTTCTAAACGAGGTACTGCAAAAGAAAAGTGGCATTCCAATTACAATGTCGATTTTGTATGTAGAGCTGGCAAAAAGAATTGGCTTGGACTTGAGAATTTGCGGATTCCCAAGCCATGTTGTAGTAAAGCACAATGAAGAGATGATTTTGGATCCGTTTGGCGGCGGACGATTATTGTCAATAGAAGACTTGGAGGAGATTCTTTATCGCAACTTTGCCGAAGAGATTGAATTCTCTCCAGAATTCCTAGACGAATTACCAGAAGACAAGATACTAATCAGAATTATCCGCAATTTGAAGAATTCATACGCCCAGTCATATGCATATGACAAAGCCCTGCGATGTGCAGACATGATACTTGCAGTGGAACCGGATTCTCCAGATGAAATAAGGGACAAGGGAATCATACTAGAAAGATTGCAAAAATATGATCAGGCGCAAATCCTGCTAAACAAGTACCTGGAAATATCACCCGAAGCCCAAGACGTGGATTTTGTTTTAGAATTAATTAGAAATATCAGGGAACGGTCTAGTCAATAATTGATGTGACGTCGTGGCCGCGTTTGATTTGCGAGATTTCATGTCTTGCAAGCTTGTTTCTTAGTGCCTTTTTGAGTACATCTACTTCGTTTCGCAAGGAAGCTATTTCGTCTTCCAGCTTTGCTACGCGCTCGTAAATTGTCTCGCCTTCAGTGCTCATTATACCGTAGAATCAGAAAAAGAGCTTAAAAATTTATGGTTTAATTTTATTCTCAGCTTGCTCTACAAATCAAACTCTTGGTTGCACGAGGCACACTTTGCGTGCTCGGCGCCAACTTGGCCTATGAGGAAAATTCGACCCACAGTTTGACATTTTGGGCAAAATCCGGTTGTGACGTTCTTTGGACCGGTCTTGATTATTTTTTGTGTCTTTCGACGTCCCATTACACAAATGGCTTGCTAGTCGTCTATTAAGTTTAAGGATTTGTAAAAAACGTACGAATTGCCATCTATGCAGTATGATTTTGCATTCAGATATACATCGAGCCTTTGGGTATACGAAAACGCAATTTGGGATAAAATAGAAAAACCATCAAGTGTGTCAATTTTTGGGGAAAATTGACAGTCAAATTATGCAAAACTTGCGGCAAGGAAATACCCGCAGACCAAGGAAGTTTTTGCGCTGTGAAATGCTATGACGCAAAGATGGCGGAACTAAAGAAGAGAATGGATAATGCGGTTAAAAACGACCCCAGCCACACCAAAAAACTCTCAAAAACATAGACTGTAGATCTATTAGATATTTTGACACATCAAGACTACAAATGTTGAAAAATGTTCTTTGACAATTATCTTAACTTGTATTTCCCCAATAATTTGTATTTTCCAAGAAAACCCGGCCGTATTTTTTGGCTATCTCCAGTTCAACATCCCAAGATACATTGCCTTTTGCCAGTAGATGGCCACTTCATAGAAATAATTATCCAGATCTGGAATCTAATCAGATACACATCATTTGATG
>JBJTCW010000072.1:0-3393 GCA_046092065.1 Candidatus Nitrosotenuis sp.
AAACCAGAACCAAAACCAGAACCAAAACCAGAACCAAAACCAGAACCAAAACCAGAACCAAAACCAGAACCAAAACCAGAACCAAAACCAGAACCAAAGAAGAAATCAGACGATCCATTCGAGGGAATCAATGACACAGACATATCCAAATATGCAGACTTGTACGAAATTCCACCTCCAGAAAATGATGATGAAGCATTTGCGATGGCAGAAAATATCCGTAAATGGATTGCAAACGGCCGTCCAAAGCCTGGTCAAGAATCAAAGAAAGTCGAAAAGATAGAAGAACCGGAAGAACAACCAGAGGATCCAGAAGACAAAGTTAAAGAACAAAAGGAAGAAAAGTCAAAGAAGAAAGGACTTTTCGGTTGGTTAAAGAAATGATCAAAGATATACTCACACTTGACGAGCTGAGCAAAAAAGAGCTAACACAAACAATAGACCTTGCAATTAAACTCAAAAAAGATCTAAACAAGGGAATCACAAAACCGCTTCTCAAAAACAAAACACTTGCAATGATATTCCAAAAACCGTCAACGCGAACCCGAATCAGCTTTGAGACGGGCATGTTCCAGCTAGGAGGACACGCAATTAACCTATCTGCACAAGACCTTCAATTATCGCGTGGTGAATCCATTGAAGATACTGCAAAAACACTGTCTCGATACGTAGATGTTATAATGGCACGCGTTTATGATCACTCTACTATACAATCACTGGCAGAGAACGCATCCATTCCAGTGGTGAATGGATTGTCAAATTCGTATCATCCATGCCAAATCTTGGCAGACCTTATGACAATAAAAGAAAAGAAGGGAAAACTGGACGGACTCAAGCTTGCCTGGATTGGTGATGGCAACAATGTATGTAATTCAATGATGATTGGATGCTCAAAGACGGGCATCTCAATGTCGATTGCAACTCCAAAAGAGTTTGCACCGGATTTATCTCTAGTAAAGCAATGCAAAAAGCTAATCAATATCGATCTAACGCGGGATCCAAACGAGGCGGCCAAAAATGCAGATGTTCTAGTCACTGACACTTTTGTATCAATTCACGACAAGCCTAGTCGACTCAAAAAATTCCTGCCAAAATACCAAGTAAATGCAAAGCTAATGGCAAAGGCAAACAAGTCTTGCATTTTCATGCACTGTCTTCCAGCAAAGAGAGATCAGGAAGTTACATCGGATGTAATTGATGGACCACAGTCCGTAGTGTGGGATGAAGCAGAAAATCGTCTGCATTCGCAAAAAGCACTTTTGGTTTCATTACGCATCTAATCGTTTATAAGAGCAACTTCAAGAGTTCACCAATATCGCAATGGCTTATTCAGTAATACTACGACGATTACGTGAGGAGAAGACCAACTATAAAAAGCGCAAGCTAATGCTCATGAGCCGTGCTGATTTCATCACAGTACAAATTTCTAATGAAAATACTCTAGTCCAAATCCACAAACCACAGTTAACAGGCGACAAAGTAGTGGCATCTGCACATTCAAGATTTCTAATTTCTAAAGGCTGGAAGGGTTCAAGAAAGAACGTCCCGGCAGCTTATCTTACCGGTTACATGGCAGGCAAAAAAGCACTTGCATCTGGAACAACTAGCGCAATTTTGTACAGCGGAACCAGAAGATACACACAAAGAATGGCAGCTGCACTAAAAGGAGTAATTGACGCAGGTTTGGAAATCCCAGCAAGCGAAGAAACTTTGCCAGCAGACGAGCGAATCAATGGCGATCATCTCAAAGTAAAAAACGATGTTGCAAAAATAAAGTCAGCAATAGACAGCGGAGCGAAATAAAATGAGTCAAACACAACAAAACCAAAGACAGGACAGACCACGTGGAGATAGACCAAGAGGCGACAGACCACCAAGACGAGGACCAAGAAAGGAAGAAGAGGCACCATGGGTACCAAGAACCGAATTGGGCAAAAAAGTGGCAGCAGGCGTTATCACTAACATGAATGAAATCTATTCTCAAGGATTAAGAATTCAAGAAGCAGGAATCATCAAAAAATTACTTCCAGATCTGAAAAGCGAAGTAATTGACGTTGGCATGGTGCAAAAAATGACACCAAACGGCCAGCAAACCAAGTTCAAGGCACTAGTTGCAGCAGGAAACGAAAATGGCTGGCTAGGAATCGGACAAGGTAAATCAAAACAAATGAGAGTTGCAATCGAAAAGGCAACAACTAATGCTTATCTCAATGTCAGCCCAATCAAACTAGGTTGTGGAAGCTGGGAATGCAGATGCGACCAATCCCATTCTGTACCGTTCAAGGTCAGAGGTAAAGGTGGAAGTGTCGTAGTCGAAATTGTACCAGCACCAAGAGGTCTTGGTCTTGTAGCAGGAGGCAAAATCAGAAACTTGCTAAAACTTGCAGGACTAAAGGACGCATGGACCACCGCAAAGGGCTCTACAGCGACAATGAATTCTACGTCAAAGGCAATCCTAGAGTGCCTCAGACAGACATTTAGTCAAGGTTAAGAAAATGGTAAAAGCATATCTTGTTGTCAGAATCAGCGGACAAATCAACGTGCCACACTGGGCAAAAAACACCATGATGTTGCTAAAACTAGACAAAAAGTTCAGAGCGACAATTGTTCCAGCCAAAGACAACACACTTGGCATGCTAAATAGAGTAAAACACTATGTCTCTTGGCAAGAAGTCAGCGCAGACATTGCAAAGGAATTGTTCAGCAAAAAGGCAAGAAAAGACGGATACAAGAAAATCTCAAATGAAGACTTGGCACCACTAGGATTCAAATCACTTGACGAATTAGCATCGTCTGTTTCTGAAGGCAAAACATCTATGAATAAAATAAAACCAATCAAACCTTGGTTTGCACTTGCTCCACCAAAGAAGGGCTTCAAGAGAAGCACCAGAAAAACATACGGTGAAGGTGGAGTATTAGGACAAAACAAAGAGCTAGTCGAGCTTGTAAGGAGAATGATCTAAATTGGCAACACGACTTCGAAAGACAAGAAAGTTCCGTGGTTCAAGAACTCATGGTTGGGGACAAATCGGCCAACACAGAGCAAGCGGTCACAAGGGAGGTCTTGGACAGTCAGGTATGCACAAGCATTTGTTCAGCACTTTACTCAAAGACGATCCTTATCACTTTGGTCATGATTCTACTCATCCACCTCACCCGATCATCACCAAAAAGTGGGCCAGTGTAAGAGACCTAGACGACATTTTCGCAAAACACGGCAAGCAAGAAGGAGGCAAAAAACTGCTAGACCTTGCAAGCCTTGGATACGATAAACTTCTTGGCGGTGGGCAAGTCAAAAATGCCTACTCTGTCAAAGTAGAGAGATACACTGAATCTGCAGCAGAAAAGATCAAGCAAGCCGGGGGCGAGGTGTTAGCAGTTGAGTGAAACCAC
>JBJTCW010000073.1:0-2806 GCA_046092065.1 Candidatus Nitrosotenuis sp.
CACCAACACATGGGTGGAGGAGGAACCGTTTCAAGAGATGCACCTCCAGGAGCAAAAGTAGGAAGCATCGCAGCAAGAAAGACTGGACGATCCAGAGTAAAAAAGCGAGTATAATTTTTTACACCCTAAAATTGATTAAGACCAAGACACGTTCATTGCTAAATGGCAAAGCAGCGTGTACACTTGTTTATCAAAGGTAAGGTACAGGGTGTTTTTTTTCGTCAAGCAATGAAGGTCACTGCAAAAAAGAACAATGCAACTGGCTGGGTCAAAAATCTAAAGGACGGTAGAGTTGAAGCAACTATCGAAGGTGAAGACTTGGATGTCAGCAATGTTGTGGAATGGTGCCATGCAGGGCCTGCAAATGCGCGCGTAGAAGATGTGGAAATCAAAAACGATAAATTCAAAGGCGAATTTGAAAAATTTGAAGTATTGTACTAGTGTATTGTAGAATACGCATCAGAAATTGGTTTTATGATGGATTCCAAGTCTTGTTCATTCTTTACAGTTATGGTCAGAAATGGCTCCTTTCGGTCTTTTTGAATTTTGATTATTATAGAGTCTTCGGATGGTTCCAAGTCTGCAAACCACCTAAACGAAAGGGATTTGCCAAAAACTATTCTATGTGCACGAACGTCTTCTACCACATTTGTTCCCAGTGAAAGGCAATGCTTCCTTAAAGAGTCAAACAATGGCAATACTGAAACAGGTATCTGCCTTTTGAAATCTTCATAGGTTCTTTTTGGACCCAAGAACAAGCCGTCCATATTTTTATGACCTGATATAACTAAATAATTCAAGTGGTAGTAGATCTGCTAGTTCCGATCCAGACGGGTGACCCCATCTCAAGATGGACAAGATCCGCCACGTTGACGAAGTAGCGTGAATACTTTGCCTTAGGATTGCTCCCTCCCGGACCTCATCCATTTCGGCAATTCGACACTAAGATCATCCCTTCGGACGATCACGTGCCTGCATCCACCCACTTCGGCGTGATTTCATTTCAGTACCCCAAGCGGGAATTATCCAACTGGAAGTTTATCCAGCAGTTACTGACCTCTGCATAGAGCCGGTTTCAGAAAAGGGCACGGCTAGCGCCCCGATCCTACCTACTACCAAGTATAGTTACGATGTATTGTTATATTTGCATTAAGGTTGGTCTTGCAGATCCACGATCATTTTACACACGGAGCAAATCTTGCCCGTGCATTCCGCACCACAATTTGTGCATCTGAGTTTTTCCTTATAGTTGGATTCTTTCATTATTTGGGATATCTTGAGAACAGAGCGGTACATGTTGTTCTTTATTCCGGAATGACTGTTTTCCAGCTTATTCAAAAACTCACGAATCTCCGTTCTGATACCTTCGTTCATGTGGGGACACGGCTCTGTTTGGAACGGCAAGTCGTTTGTGAATGCATAAAACACAATCTCTGATTCGTAAATCTCACAAAATGGCTTTATTTTCCGCATGGAATTCTCTGATGTATCTGGGTCCATCCAGCCTATTTTGTTGGTATCACCAGATAACGTGTTTATGACAAATGTCTGCAGTGTGTCATCTAGGTTGTGGCCTGTTGCAACTACATTTGCTCCAATTTGTTTTGCTGCATGATCCATTGCACGTCTTCTGAACGTGCCGCAAATTGAACATGAAGACAATCTGTCATCTTCGTGTTGCTTTAGTGATTCATCTAATGTCAATCCGAACAATTCCTTGTATGGGTATACTGTATGCTCTACTCCAAGCTTTGTACAAAAGTCTTTGACTATGTCCAGTGCTTCATCTCTATACCCAGGTATGCCTTCGTCAATTGTTACTGCATGAATTCTGAAATTGTGGTTTTTTGCCATCTTTGATAATACATGTAATAATGCAAGAGAGTCTTTTCCACCAGAGACTGCAACGCAAACTAACTCGTTATTCTGAATCATGTTGTATTTTGAAATAGTTTTTGCGGCTTTGCGCAGAATTGAATTTGAAAAACAATCAGAGCAAAGACTCTCACCGGAATACTTTCTAGAGTAAACAGCAGTGTTTTGGCATCTGTCGCATTTCATGGCTTTTGTGTCCAAAGCCCAAATTTAACGATAATTACTAGATTGTAAACCAGCCAGACTTGAGATATGACAATCCAATGTTTAGGCCAAATAATGCAAACGTAAAGCCGTAGATTGCCCACATTGTGCGGTTTACCATGATATCTGAGAGTTTTTTGTCAATTATGCTGTGAATGAATTTGCCCCCATCAAGTATTGGCAAGGGCAACATGTTGATTATTCCAATGAAAAATGATATCATCCAAAGCCATAGCAAAAACATTGAGAACTGTGGATTGTTCCATTCTATGAAATTATACACTGGCTTGTAAGATGCGGAATTGTCGCGTGTTATTCCAATTAGGCCTTTCTTAGGATCATCAGGCGCAGGCATTATCTTTACTTGATGATTGCTTTTGACCCCGTCACGTAATATGGTTATTTTTGCAATGTCGCCTGGTGAAAGCTTTACCTTGGCAAAGTCCATTGGAGTAACAACGGGAGTGTCATTAATTCCAGTAATGATGTCATTTGCTTGCAGCCCAGCATTTCCTGCATCGCCTTCTGGCATTATGGTCAGTATCTTGACTCCTTGTGGACTTTCATAGAATGTGCCACGTATTGGCTCTGGTAGAATAATTGCAAAGAATGGGTTTGTCAGTAAAATGGCGCCAAGAACAAGTGCAAAAATGACATTGGATGTGGCACCGGCACCAATAACTCGAAGCTTTGACATTTTCTTTGCCTTGTTGAATTCCTCATCATC
>JBJTCW010000074.1:0-4533 GCA_046092065.1 Candidatus Nitrosotenuis sp.
GCCTAATGTAACATGATCTTTTCATGTTGTTTTTCTTGCATAGCTGTATTATTGCATCAGATATCTGCTCGTTTGTAAATTTGAGCGATATTGAATAGAATTGTCCTGACTGTCGGAATCTTTTGATATGATCTTCTAGTCTGAAAATGTACAGGTTTTTTGAATTCCAATATGCGCGAATTCCCTCAAAGATTGATGTTCCGTAATGAATCGCATGAGTTGTGATTGGAACATTTGCCTTGCTTAGTGGGATAAACTTTCCATCAAACCAGACAAACTTGGAAATGTCAAATTTCATAAAAATGGTTTTTACTATGGCATTAATCTATCTTGTCTTGGCATTAGCCTTTGGAAATTTCATTCCGGCAACACGTGTGGTCAGGTCTTTGGAATTTGCATATTTTTCCACAACATCCCAGTTTTCCTCAATTATTTTGGCAACTTGTTCTGGAACGGATTCCTTCCAGTTTGTTTGTTTTCCTTTGGCAGACTCGTACAGTTTGTCCTTAACAGAAGAAGCCGAGATTGTCTTTCTAGTGCCTATTCGAGGATTGAGCCTGTATGCTTTGAGCATCAAGCCTTCAGTTTTGTCACCGGTGTATGTGTAGTAATCCTTGCTTATGCCGTTCAGGATCTGCGCCCGAAGTTTCCAAGAATACGGAGAGAAAATTGGTGGGAAATATCTGTAAAACGGAGCATGAAATGTGTAATTGGATGACACCTCTATGGAATCGCCAAACACTGCAGCCAGCATTTTTCTGCGTATTTCATAGCTGAAGGGAAAGCTCTTACTGTTTATCTCGATACCATTATCCAAAAAGACAACTGGCATCACTACCACTTGCTCTTCTTTTTTTAGATCATTGATGATTTCCACATGCGCGTTTGTTAGAGGATTTAGGTGTGCAAGATAAATTGCAACAGTCAAGCAACTAAACTGTCTTTTGGCACTATTTCAATTAATGTGGGGACGATGGGACTTGAACCCATGATCTCCAGCGCCCGAGGCTGGCAGTATACCAAGCTAACCTACGTCCCCAAAGCTGGGACAAAACCAAACAATATTACTTTTGAGTTATCCGTATGACTCGTACTTTACATCAAAGCTTCCATCTGGACGCTTGTTTCGTTCTGTAACAAATCCTTTTGATTCCAAAAAGTCCATGCATCCATCTACGGTTCCTTGCCATCCACAAATGTAAAACATTGTGTTCTGTGGGGTTAGCTTTTCACCAATCATCTGCTCTAGTGGTGACATTTGACCTTCCTTGGATCTTAGGAATGTTTCTACTCTTCCTGTCTGTCCACTCCAAGACCTGTTGAACCATTCTTGTGGTCTGCTGACTGCTGCACGATATCTAAAGTTCCACTTGTCACGGCCCTTGTCGATGCTTTCCATTTCCAGATCAGTAAAGAGGTCTTTGTAACTTAGTTCATCAATATAGCTTGCGCCGTGTAATACGACAACTTCGCGCTTGTCGCCAGTATCATGAAGATGCTGTGCAAAGCTTACGAATGGAGCAATGCCTGTTCCGCCACCAAGGCATACAATTCTTCGCATGTCTTTTTCTCCGTTTGGAAGCTTTTCATTGATATCTAGTGCTAAACCAGTTGGCTTGATCCATGTTATCTCATCTCCTTCTTTTGCATTGAATAGCTGAGTAGTCAGTCTTCCCGGGAGTGGTTTTCTTACCCAACGAATCACAAGCTCAACATATTTTTTATTCTCAGGATGAGATGCAATAGAATATGCTCTTCGAATAACTTTGCCCTCACTTGGAACATTCATCCCTATTGTGATGAACTGACCTGCTCTGAAATCTGGAACTGCACCATCATTTGGAACGAGACGAAAAATCGCCAAGTCTTCCTTTAGTAATTGAATATAAGTAATGGTTGCCTTGTTTTCTACGACCACATCAGGAACTGTCTACTGATGGTTAAATATTTTATGTAATTTGATAATTGAGTTTTCTTTTTCTAGCTAAACGTTAATAATCAATCTGAAAACTTGAGAAAGTCGACTAGATCAGTTCTAGCTTTGTGGGCCGGTCGTCTAGACTGGT
The DNA here is from genome assembly GCA_046092065.1 of Candidatus Nitrosotenuis sp. Taxonomy (GTDB): domain Archaea; phylum Thermoproteota; class Nitrososphaeria; order Nitrososphaerales; family Nitrosopumilaceae; genus Nitrosotenuis. The sequence continues at coordinate 2,067 of JBJTCW010000074.1, forward strand.
AGGATACGCCCTTGGCATGGGTGAGATCGAGGGTTCAAATCCCTCCCGGTCCACTTACAAATTATTCTTAGCAAGCATGATGAGACTGTCTATGTCTGGATCATTTTCTTGTGCCAGAGAATCAATTTTTGAGAGCAGTGACTTGTCTTTGATGTCAATTGCAGACTTGATGGCGCTCTTTTTTACCTCTGTATTTGGATCATCAATGCACTTTTGTATTGTCGACTTGGCTTCTGACGCTTTCAAAAATCCTAGCGCCCCAACCGCACAAGAGCGTACCATTGCGCTTTCATCTTCGGTCAACTCGACTATCTTTGGAATTGCCTTTTTCTCATTTCTGTTTGCTAGTACCAGTGTACAATAACCACGAATGTTTTTACTCTGGCTTTTGAGTCCTTGTAGAACGATTTCTGAAATATCGTTATTGTTAAGCATCAAAGCACTAAACGCTTCACCTCTTAACTCAATATCTGAATCATCAAATACTGAAATGACTGTCTCTAGAATTCCGGTATTTGCAATATCTGATGTTGATTCTAGAATTTTGATTTTTTCTTCCTTGCTGCCTTTTTGCATAATGTTTTGCAGTTGCTCAAGAGTTGTCATCTTTGCTACGTTTCAGGTTCGAGTTAATAAGAAATTTTTGAATTGCACAAGAATTTTGTTTTTAGCTTTAAATTATCGATGTCCAGTATGACGGCATGTCCGAAAACAGAGACGTAATTTTCATAGGCAAGAAGCCATTGATGGCGTATGTAACATCCACGTTGATTCAGCTGGCTAATCTTCCATCAGTGCATATCAAGGCAAGAGGACTAAGCATTGGACGCGCAGTAGATGTTGCACAAATCATCTCACGCAAAACAGAAAATGCTGGATACTCTATTGGCCAAATCAAGATAGGCTCTGAACAACTAGAATCCAAAGACGGCAAATCACGAAACGTATCCACAATAGAAATCGAAGTAAAGAGAAACACTTCTTCTTAGAGTGTTTCTTTACTTGGACTTTTTTATTTATCCTCTTTTGTAACGAGTTTCCATGTTGCGGAATTTTGACAATTCCACAATGTCATTGAACTCATCAAAGCTGACAATGTTTTTTGCAAGCTTTTTTGTCGTGCCTGACTTTTTGAGCTCCTTTAGCAGTGTCAGAGAAGCAAACGTGTTTGCGTAAAGAACCGAAAGCGGATACAAGATTATCTTAAAGCCCATTTTATGCAGTTCTTTGGCAGATAGCACTGGGGTTGCACCTCCCTCTATCATGTTTGCAACAAGTGGTGCCTTGATCTCTTTGCCTATCTTTTTCATCTCGTCAATTGATTTTGGTGCTTCCACAAACACTGCGTCGGCACCAATTTTTTTATAGTATTTTGCGCGCTCTATTGCCTCATCTAGTCCTCGGGTTGCTCGGGCATCTGTTCTTGCAACTATGATAAAGTCCTTGTTTTTCTTTGCATCAACTGCGGCCTGGAGTTTTTCGGCATACTCTTCTTTTTCAATTACCTCTTTGCCTGCCATGTGACCGCATCTTTTTGGCCATCTCTGGTCTTCCAAAAATATCCCGGCAGCACCTGCTGATTGTAATTCGTTTACCAACTTCCAAACAGATAACGCATTTCCATAACCTGTGTCGGAATCAACTATAACCGGGACGGTAACTGCTCTGCATATTCTTCTTGCATTCTCTATTGTTTCAGTTGCTCCGATAAATCCATAGTCTGGCATTCCAAATAATGTAGCAGATGTTCCATAGCCTGTCTGAAACATTGCCTCAAAGCCAACTTTTTGCGCAATTTTTGCACCTATTGCATCATACACACCTGGTATGACAAGTGGCTTGCTTGGATCATTGATGAGCTGCTTTAGGGTTTTCAACAAATGGAATGGCCAACTTTGTTATTTATGAATAGCTACATTTGATTCGTAATTTGACAAATTTACTACATAGCCTACATAGGATTTAATTATCTCCAAAATCGACCAAAAATAATGACCACGTTATTACACGTATTGATTGTAGCAGGAATACTTTCAATCTCAATGTTTGCGGCTAATGTTTATGCATCAGAAAATGCAAAATGTAGTCGAGACTGTGAAGCACCAACAATTGGAGTCACAGACAGCGGACAACGAATAGTTGATAATGGTCTAGCAATTAATGGCAGAACTTTTGAGGTAAAGAACGAAATTCAGACAAACCCAACCATGACACTTTCTACGGGTAACACTGCAAAGGTAAAACTCATGGTCTATGAAAATGACGGTACAAGTGGATTAAGACACGCCTCTATAGCAATATCTGACTACATGGATGACAAGAACCAAAACGACAAAGTCGTAATATCATATGATCAGGACTTTACGGGAGTCCAATCATTTGATGTTACAGACGTATCAGGATTGGTAAAGGACGTAAATGTCAAAGCAACCGCTCTTGACCAATGGCGTACCGAAGTTGTATACTC
>JBJTCW010000075.1:0-3498 GCA_046092065.1 Candidatus Nitrosotenuis sp.
GGATTTGTAGTATTTTATTTTCTTGCCAGCTGCAGAGATTTCATACTTGTCCACTTCAATTAGTGTCAGATTTTCTAGCTGGGACAAAATCTTGTAAACTGTAGATATTGACATTTTTTGATCATCCGCTATTGTTTGTGCATCTTTTGCCTTGTCTATTATGCAAAACAATACTGCACGAGAGTAGACATTTGCCAATGTTTCAATGATTTGCTGGGTTACATCATACTGAGTGAGCTGGAAGGTGGTCTTTTTGTCCATTGTACAATCACTGGTTTGGCGCTAGACTCAGAACAGGTTCTGGCTTTTTGATGGAAATATCTGCCTTGGAAATTCTTGAGCGATATACCTTGAATTTTCTGCCCTTGTCTGAAATCATCCATTTCTCCACATGGACTAGAGTCAGGTCTTCAAGATCTGCAAGCTTTTTGTAAACTGAGGATAATGGGATTTTGTATTTTTCTGCAATTTCTGCCGCTGTTTTTCCCTGCTTAATCACTGAAAATAATATTGTACGCGATTCTGCATCTGCAAGTGCCTCTATGACCTTTTGGGTAATATCATATTTTTTTAATTGAGGTAGAGTGAATCTTTTTGACAAGTTAATGTTGTACTGGTTTTGGTCTTTAAATAAAATAGTATCGTTCTAGTTTTCTAGAATGAGAATGTAGATTATTGGTATTTTTCTCTAGTTACCCTATCAGAATCAATTTTGTGCCACAATACTCCCAAAACCAAGGCAACTGCAACCCAAAATGACGAAACACCAATCATAGATACGGCTCTGAATCCATTGAGTAGGTCTGCGCTCAGAGTTATTGGGTCTGGATTTGGTGGCATTACAAAAAATGCGGCAATCATCAGTCCTGCATAGCCTGCAAAGGCTAGGGCTTTTTTGTTAATTCTCTTGTATATTTGGTAAACTCCTAATGCTCCTAGGCCAGATATTGCGATATATCCTAGGTATAGCGTTTGTCTAAGAACTATAGTTTCTGGCTCACCAACAGTTGGCGGATTTGCAGGATATTTTGCAAACGGCATAATGTATAGTGTAAACCACATGATTAGTGCCAAAACCAGGGCCTTTTTGACAAAATTATTCCCAGGTAGGACATTTTTTGATAATCCAAATACAATTCCAAACAGAGAGCCAAGTGCAGTGCCCAGTATTGCTCCGGCCAAAACTTCGCCACCTTTTTGCCATGCCCTATAAGAATAGTAATTTGCCCAAAACTCTGGCGTGTCTTTTTTCTCTCCAGAATCAAATAGTTGTTGATTTTCAATTCCTATTGCAGAATCCAGGTATGGTTCCACTAGAACAAGATTAACCAGACCATAAACGGTACCAGCTATTGCTCCTGAGAGCAATACTAGACCGATAAAAAGAGATGACTTCATGACTGATCAGTTAGTGGCAAGGAAAGCCAGCTGCATGTCTCAGGTCATGAGTTAACTCATGAATGTACATTTGATCAAATGCCTTTTCTCCAAAGACTGGAGCAAACAGATGTCCTTGATCAAATCCTACTACAAACACTCCAAATGCAAAAATTGCAGCTAGTGCTATGATTGCTGTTCTTGGAACGCTTGACTTTGAAATTGCAATCTCTCTTTGAGACATGAAAAAACGCTCTTTCGAATGTATTTAAATTCTTGGATGAATCATCCAATATTTAATCAAATGAGCATGCAGTCCAAGATCCAAGCATTACAAAATGTTGTTTCCAGAAAAGGATCATCCAAGGTCTTGACATTTTCCGTGCCACATGTTTTCAAAGCTTTGCAGTTGTTGTACAAAGATCAGTTTGTTTCTCGTAGTACATTTTGCTCTGAGCTGCACATGGGCGAAGGTGCAGTAAAAACAATGATTGCTCATCTAAAGGAGGAATCATTTGTGGACTCGACAAAATCAGGCACGTTTCTTACCAATAAAGGCAAGAATTTCATCAAGGTTTTGCACGATATAATGGACCTAGAATGCTCAATTCCAAAGTGCAACATTGCTAGAAGCAAGTTCAACTATGGGGTAATTCTCAGAAAATATTCCAGTGCCACAAAATCTGGCATGGAACAGCGAGATTATGCCATATTGTATGGGGCCAGTGGGGCAACTACAATACAATATCGCGACGGCCAGTTCATGTTTCCAAAGGAAAACATTGACTGTTTAGCGGATGATGTCAAGACCAAAAATCTACTGTTGGCCCAGCTAAGGCCAAAAAACAATGATCTCATAATAATTGCGTCTGCTGGTGACCAATTTGTTGCCGAGATTTCGGCAAAAAACTCGGCTCTATGGACATTGGCTACGCATTAGCAAAACTATTTGTGGTCTAGTATAATTTTGAAAAACATGTCAAAGGTAGCCCTTGCAATACCTGTCGGAGTAGGTGTTGTGGTTGCGATATTTTTGAGTGTGTATTTTGGTCATAGTTCTGTATTACTATCAAATGTTGATTCAAAGCCTAAAGATACACAGCAAAAAATTGACTTTACACTAGCACAAATAGAAAAACGCGCCTCGCCGTATATTGGGGATAAATCGGCACCAATCACAATAATAGAGTTTGGTGATTACCAATGCACATTTTGCTACAAATTCCATACAAACAGCCTGGATATAATCAAAAAAGATTACATTGATTCTGGCAAGGCTAGTCTGATTTTTGTCGACTTTCCATTAAATGGTGATGATTCTGTTTTGGCTGCAGAAGCAGCTCACTGTGCAAACGAGCAGGACAAGTTTTGGCCAATGCATGATGAAATTTACAAAAACTGGAATGGAGAGAGAACTGGCTGGGTAAACCGAGACTCCCTGACGGAATTTGCCAAGACTGCAGGCCTTGATAGCGATAAAATGAATTCTTGTATTGATTCTAAAAAATACCACCAAACAGTACTGGATACATACCAGTTTGGTCAAGGCCTACAAATCAGCGGAACCCCATCATTTCTAGTAATTTCCGGCGATAAAATCACCAAAATAGTGGGTAATCAACCACTAGACGTATTTCGTAAAGTATTGGAAAGTTAGCAGGGATTTAGTTGTCGTCTGGAATCTTAATATTGCATCCAAAGAGGTTTGTCAGCATTGGGTAAGATCAACATAGAAAAACAGGATTCTGTTAAAATTTACAAAATAAAAAAGACACTCGATGAGCTTGCAAGGATTTCTGGTAGGGGAACTGAGCTCATATCTGTGTACATTCCAAAAGGAAAACAATTCCATCTAGTGATAAACCAGCTAAGAGAAGAGCAAGGGACAGCTGATAACATCAAATCTGCAATGACTCGTGGACATGTAGTTGATGCACTAGGTAGAGTCCAGCAGAGACTAAAGCTGTACAAAGACGCACCAGAGCGAGGTCTTGTGATATTTTGTGGTGCCGTTCCACCAGAAGGCGGCGGACCATTAGGAAGCGAAATAATCAAGGTCTGGGAGCTGGAACCACCAAAAGATCTTACTACATCGCTATACAGATGCGATGATCATTTCCA
>JBJTCW010000076.1:0-1596 GCA_046092065.1 Candidatus Nitrosotenuis sp.
TTTTGCCTGCGCCGGCAATGCCTACGATTACTACTTTTTTACTTTCGGCCAAGCAAAGCACCCAGACGAGGCATGACGACTTCGACTTGTTCTCGAACTAGTTGTTGATAGTAGTTGATCAAAATATCAACCATCAGCAAAATACCAGTACCGCCACCAATTACACCAAGAACGTCTGCAGATCCTGCCAATGCGCCAAGTATTGCAGAACCAATTATGGTTACGGATGGAATGTATTTGCCAAGGAGTGCTTCTACGGGTTGGTTTGATCTTCTAAATCCTGGGACCTGTACGTCAGCATCGAGTAGGTTTTTGGCAGCGGCCTTTGGAGACAGTCCACCAAGCTCTACCCATAATCTTCCAAATATTATGACGATTCCTATCATGAAAAGAACATACACTACTGCCCGCACAGGATCGATTACGGCCAAATTGATTCCCCTAGGCGGAGTAACATAGTAGATTATGCCGCCAATTGGAGTAGACGGGCTTGCCGGATTGAACTGCGCCAAAATGTTGAATAATTCATTAGAGTTTCTTGGGTTGAGATTTGCCCACAGCATCTGGCCCATAAAGACCGCGTTGGCAGTAAGTGCAGATGCCAAGATAACTGGGATGTTGGATACATACATGAGCTTAATTGGATAAGTGGCAGAGAATCCCCTGTATTTTGTCGATACAATTGGGATTTCGACTTTCATTCCTTGGGTATATACTAGAATCAGCAATACGCCTGCAGTAATTGACATGCTAAAGACACTTGGCAGGTTGTTTTGTCGGAAGAGAATTGTGGAAATATCTCCATGAGTTATTGACTGGGCAATATACGGGAACACACCAATCATTGCTCCGTCTCCTGCTGGCAATGGACTGAAAAAGTTCCACAATATTTGCTGAGTTACACCGGCTGCAATGAAAAGACTGATTCCACTTCCAAGACCCCAGCCCTTTTGGACTAGTTCGTCCAATAACATGATGATAACAGAGGCTGCAATCAGCTGTCCGATTATGACATAAAGTACACTTGGATTGGCAATTCCTGGACCATACACTGCTGTGGCATAAACCACTGATTCTACAGTAATTACAATATAGGTAACTAGCTTTGTTGCTGTCTGGAACACTCCTCGCTCATCTGGTTTTGTAAAGTCGAACTTGAGAATTTCAGAGCCCTTTAGCAACTGCATCAAAAGTCCGGCAGTTACAATCGGTCCGATTCCAAGCTCAATTAGGGTTCCTTGTTGGGATGCAAAAATTACTCGAGCAAACTGTAAAAAGTCAAACTGTGGTGCGGTTGCCCCAAACAGAGGAGTTTGACCCATTACTTGGTATACAAGTAAGGCAATGCCAGACCAAATCAGTCTGGTTTGAAGAGAGAGTTTCTTTTTTGGTTTTGGAACCTGAACCAGATATGGTTCTGCTTTTTCCACTATGCGTTTAATGATTCCAGTTGTAGTGGTTTCACTCAACTGCTAACACCTCGCCCCCGGCTTGCTTGATCTTTTCTGCTGCAGATTCAGTGTATCTCTCTACTTTGACAGAGTAGGCATTTTTGACTTGCCCACCGCCAAGAAGTTTATCGTATCCAAGGCTTGC
>JBJTCW010000077.1:0-1243 GCA_046092065.1 Candidatus Nitrosotenuis sp.
CAACCTACCAAATACGATAACGATACCAATCATAAAGAGAACGTAAACAATAGCGCGAATTGGATCAGCTGCTGCCAAGTTGATTCCTCTTGGAGGTGTGACATAGTAGATTATGCCACCAATAGGAGTGGATGGACTAACAGGATTGAATTGGGCTAAAATATTGAAAATCTGACTTTTGTTTTGCGGGTTTAGATTTGCCCACAGCATTTGACCCATAAAGACTGCGTTTGCAGTAAGTGCGGATGCCAAAATAACTGGAATGTTAGACACATACATGAGTTTGATTGGATATGTTGCGGAGAATCCTCTGTATTTTGTCGATACAATTGGAATTTCGACCTTCATTCCTTGAGTGTATACTAGAATCAACAACACTCCTGCGGTAATTGCAAAGCCAAACAGGCTTGGCAGGTTGTTTTGTCTGAATAGTATAGTGGAGAGATCACCATTTGCAAATGCCTGTCCAATAAACGGGAATACACCAATCATTCCTCCATCTCCAGCTGGTAATGGACTGAAAAAGTTCCATAGCATTTGTTGAGTTACACCGGCTGCGATGAAAAGACTGATTCCGCTTCCAAGTCCCCAGCCCTTTTGGACTAGTTCGTCTAGGAACATGATGATAATAGATGCTGCAACTAGCTGACCAATGATAACATAAAGAACAGTTGGGTTTGCAAGTCCTGGACCGTATACTGCGGTTGCATAAACGGTAGATTCTACAATAATTACAATATAGGTGACTAGCTTTGTTGCTGTCTGGAATACTCCTCTTTCGTCTGGCTTTGTAAAGTCAAACTTGAGAATTTCTGAACCCTTGAGCAACTGCATCAAAAGTCCTGCTGTTACAATCGGTCCGATTCCAAGCTCAATCAGAGTTCCCTGTTGGGATGCAAAGATGACTCTAGCAAACTGTAAAAAGTCAAACTGCGGTGCTGTTGCGCCAAACAGTGGGGTCTGACCCATTACTTGGTATATCAATAAAGCAATGCCTGACCAGATTAATCTGGTTTGAAGAGATAGTTTCTTTTTTGGTTTAGGAACTTGAACTAGGTATGGTTCTGCCTTTTCAACTACTCGCTTGATTAAGCCAGTTGTGGTGGTTTCACTCAACTGCTAACACCTCGCCCCCGGCTTGCTTGATCTTTTCTGCTGCAGATTCAGTGTATCTCTCTACTTTGACAGAGTAGGCATTTTTGACTTGCCCACCGCCAAGAAGTTTATCGTATCCAAGGCTTGC
>JBJTCW010000078.1:0-4154 GCA_046092065.1 Candidatus Nitrosotenuis sp.
CTGTAGTTAGGTTAATAGTGGATCTGCCGGCTTAAGATTTTGCGGCCTTCGTAGTACAGTGGCTAGTATAGGGGACTGTGGATCCCCGGACAGGGGTTCGATTCCCCTCGAGGGCCTACACCTTTCTGTTTATTACCCCAAGAAGCATATTTTCTGGCTATGTTAGAGTTCCAGATTAAAAATTACGACAAGCGAATGATCAGAAACTTTGAACGAGCAGACAGGGAACTATCAAAGAACAACGCCGATCTAATCAAAAAATATGACGCGGAAATGGCAACTCTGGGACTCAAAAAATCCACCCGTGCCAAGCAAATCGGAGTCATAATAGACATTACGATCCGAATAGGAAAAGATTGGAATCAGGTAACCAAGCCTGACATCGATGCCCTGATCCGCAATGTCATTGATGAGTTTGGAGATAATATGGGAGGAGAAACTGAAACTACACGAGATTACAAAAAATGCCTCAAGCCATTCTACAGATGGTTCAAGCTCGGCAACCGAGACTACAATGAAGTCGGAGATCCTCCGGAACTCAAATCAATTCATCTAAAACAAGTCAAGGACAAAATTCTAAGGGAACAGCTTCTAACTGATGATGACATCAAAAAACTCCTAGACGCCTGTGCAGATAATGCAAGAGACAGGGCGTTATTTGATGTTCATTATGAAGCAGGTACTAGACCTAGCGAGATTCTTAATCTCAAAATCAAACATGTAAAATTTGATGATAATGGCGCAGTTATTCATGTGGATGGCAAGACTGGCCCTAGACCAATTAGAATTATACTATCAGTTCCGAACCTTGCAAAATGGTTCGAAGTTCATCCATTTAGAGACAATCCAGAAGCTCCACTCTGGATTCTATTTGACGCGGATAACTATGGTCAACAAATGACTTATTCTGCGGCTATTGCGATGCTCAAAAGGAGACAAATCAAGGCCAAAATAAGAAAGCCACTGAATCTAAAGCTCTTCCGGCACAGTGCAGCAACAAAGCTTTCCAAGCATCTTTCAGAATCAACAATGAGACTCAGACACGGCTGGACAAAAGGCTCTACAATGCCTTCTAGATACGTTCACCTCAATAACTCCGATGTTGATGAGGCAATCTTGAAAATGTATGGACTATCTGATTCCCAAAAGGATAAGCTACCGGTTCCAAAGAAATGCAGTTTTTGCGACGTGCATAACTCACCAGCATCGGAGATTTGCTACAAATGCGGCAGGCCACTGGATTTGAAAAAGGCCATACAAATAGAAGAAAAGGCAAGTCAGGAAGGACTCGAGACGAAAAAAGCACTAGCAATAATTGTCAAGACAATGCTATCACAACCACAAAATCTGCTAAACATCGCGCAAAATGATATTGAATCATTACAAAAACAACTCAATCTATAATCTATCAAAGCCAAATAGAAAAATTAGTTTTGTAATTTTTACAACATTTGGAATGGTGTAAAAGGTGTTGAGCTAAAATCTGCAACTTTTCGGCGTCAGGCTTAAGTCTATGACACGATTATAGTATTAGCGAATTATGAAAATGATTTCAACTGGAATTGTTTTGAAGGCGATCCCAGTTGATGATCAAAACCAAGTTAATGGAGATGACTGCATTAAGTAAACAGTCATCTGATTATAACTTTTCCAGTTCTCAAAGTATTGACAAGTGCTGTCATATTTGCAACAAAAAGCTGGTCGGATTTGTAGAATCCAAGTTCTACCACTGTATCGAGTGCAATATTTCAAGATTGGAGGCATTTCCAGACGAAATTTGCCCAAAATGCAAGGTGGTAAAGCAATGAGCTGTATGTGTAAGGGAAACTGCCAGTTCATCAGCGGATATATCGGATACCCAAAATACAGCCTGGGATACCGATATTGTTCCAAGTGTAATTTCTCAGTAATCACTACCGAATTGCTATGCCCGTGCTGCCATTCATGCCTGCGTAGAAAATGCAAAAGGCGAGGGGCTAATTGAGCGACCTATCGGCATTTGATAATCAAAATCTTGCCATTAATCCAACACTAACGGATTATCTAACGAAATGTGTTAACACTGTAGGTAGAAGCTTAACACGTGGGGAAAAGGACTTTCTTATAAGAGGATATAGAATTAATGTTGTTAGCGGTAGAGCATTTACTACTGGTGACTATAAAGGGATAATTTCAGGAGGATCTTTTAGACAATTAATTAGAAAATTAAGACCGATTATACAGATAGTAAAAAAATCAAGACCGAATTTTTACAAGCTTAAAGGCCTATACCTAGATGAAAAACTAACGAAAAACTATACGGAGCTAAGTTCTGATCAACGAATGTATGCACAATTAGATATTCTGTTGAGTATGGTAAAACATGAAAGGCCATTCATCCATGACATACGCCTATCAGCTAACATCTCCGATCTCTACGAAGAACTGGTCAAAAAAGGCAGCACTCCAGACAAAAACAATGGTATGATAACAATTGATGCCTCTGTCAACTCGTTATATACTACAAAGGTCAATGTCTCAAAAAATAGCATGATGGTGATGATTGGCTGTACATATTCTCCCATAGAGTATTCCCAGTCTGGCATGCTGTGCCTAACCTGCCATTGTGGAGAAGTCTTGATGCACCTAAAATCAATGTCTGGAATAGAGTTCCAAGTTCAACGAATCAATGACTGGAGCTTTGTTTACTTTCATCTCAATAGGGATTCCATAGAGCATACTTTTCCAAAGGGATTCACGCTTGACACCATAATAGGACATACAGCGATTTATGCAAAGAAAATGGCAAATGGGAAATCAGTCATAAGATTAGAAGACAAGCTAGCGCCAGATACTACTATTCTAGGGGAAATGGACACAGACAGGTTTCAAAGGGCAAATGAGCTCTGAATTACTTCCACTACTATCAAATTGACAAGTAATACACTATTGTCAGTATAGTGAATTTTTGAAAAAACTAATTAATAAAATGTAATAAATATATAATAATTTAAAATATTCATTAATCTTCAAAACTTAAATCTAGCATTCAATTTTTTCTATTATGCTCTGCATAAACCGTATTTCACAGCTTCCTGTTAGTTCAAAATTTTGTTATGGGTTACTAATTCTAACTTTTATTTTTAGTCTAAATCTTACCACTGATGTTTTTGCAGACCATGAACTTTATCTCAAACCAATTTCTCCTACGGGTTTGACAATAAATTGTGGACCAAACAACCCTGACTGTAGAAATTTTCCTCTTACTAAAAGTGAATCAATAATCTTTGAGATGCATGCTTCAGGTGTTTATTCACCGATTAGTAGATTTGAAATTTCCATAGATAATCAGATGAGTCAATTTAGAAATGATGGGAGTTGTGAAAGTAGTTCTTGCTCTTCCTCAATAATGGTAACAAAAATACGAGAAAATGTTCACCAGATTACAATCAAACTATTGGATCTAACCGTTGGAGATCATACAATTAAGATTGATTCGATAAATTGGATTGATAGAGTGGACGGTGGAAAACGTCTTTTTGGTGGTGGTGATGGATATAAGTTTAGAATTATAGATCAAGGAATGACATTTCCTACCGATGGTTCATTCATTTTACCATGTTCAATGCAAGAGAAAGGAGATGGGGTTTCTTCATCAAGTTGCAATGGTGTGTATGAAAATGGATATGCCAAAGCCAAAGTCGGAATTAATTATCACTCCGGACTATTTCCAATCAAAAATTATGAAGCTGTGGGATTCTTTATTGATACAAACGGAAATCAAGGTCAAACCATCAAAGTTAAACTAGAACAAATTGACCCAAAAGGATCTAAGGAATTAGTTTTTGTTAATCCTGTTTCGGGATTTGTGAAAGAATTTAAAATGCAAATGCTTGGTGGAACACTTGTAACTGAACCACCGGCAATGCCCAAAGATGGTTCATTCATTTTACCATGTGGAGGGCAAGAGAAAGGAGATGGGGTTTCTGTATCAAGTTGCAATGGTGTGTATGAAAATGGATATGCCAAAGCCAAAGTCGAATTGTCATTATCAATTCTTGCACTATTTCCAATCAAAAATTATGAATCTGTGGGATTGTTTATTGTTACAAACGGAAATCAAGGTCAAACCATCAAAGGTAAACTAGAAAAAATATTTGTTCTAGTTTAACTTT
>JBJTCW010000079.1:0-10728 GCA_046092065.1 Candidatus Nitrosotenuis sp.
GTTTTAGCTATAAAATGCTAGGTTTTTTGGGATCAGAACTTGTGCACAAAAAATTAAAAAAGTCCCAAAATTCTTTTCTAAATTATGAAAGGATTGTGTCATGTGTGTAATTCATCTAATGTTGATGTAACATTACAAAACGGATTACCAATTTGTAATACCTGCAAATCAAAAACAAAATAAAAAGAGTTAATGTAGGTTTTTGAACTGATCTTTTGTCAGCTTTAGTGTTACTTTGTCGCCGACTCCCCAGATGTCTGACTTTAACACGATTCTTGTGTGAATCAGTCCATCAGATACCTCAATGGAATTAAGCTCACTTGTCTGTGGATCCTTGACCAGTCGCTTTATCTTGCCAAGCTTGTGTCCGTCGATATCTACTACCTGGACGCTTGCTCGCACTGGAGATCTTGAAAGCAACAGGGTTTCGTCTGTGAAATGGTCGATGTATTCAGATGACAAATAGTAATCCTTGTGGAATCCTTGGTGGATTGTAACACCTGAAACAGCAAGTGTTGTGGAATTGATATGAATATGCTTTACCTCACCGTACTTGATTCCTTCACGGTCAACTACGCGTTTGCCTGTGAACGTATCTGCAGTGCACAGATTTTCTGGTATTTCTTCTAGTGCTGCCATAGCCACGGATTTCAAAATTCTTTATTGAAACCAAAAATTACAATTTTCAAGCAATCAGGTTAAATTACTTGACTCTGGGCACGCATTCGTGCAGCAAGGCGCATTTCGGGCTTTTTTAGCAACAACGGGGAGAAAAACAGGCAAGACTCATTCTGTGCAGCTTCGCGCAGTATCATACAATGACATGGTTTTCTTTTCCCGCAGAAATGAAAACTCGGACTGGCTCAAAAACGCACTAGCCAATCCAGCAGTACACGTAGAGTTTGACGGTAAATCACATTCGGGTTCAGCGACCTTGGTTACAGACCAAACACTTGCAAAAAAGATTTCAGAGCTCAAATATCCCGGTGAGGACCGTGCCCAAGAAGTCAGAATAGTATTGCAAGTAAGGCTGACAAATTAATCCAAAGCTTCATCTACGATAATTCACCAGATTGATTGTGAAAAATCTGGCTTTTGCCCTGATTGGAATTATGTTTCTCAGCATAATTGCTACATCGAATAATGCATTTGCAGTAGAAGAAAAAATGACAATAACAAGCCAAGCATTCAAGGACTCGGGTACAATTCCAAAAAAATACAGCTGTGAAGGAAAAAATATCTCGCCTCCATTACAATTCAAAAACATTCCAAAAAATACAAAGACCCTAGCACTAATCATGGATGACCCAGATGCACCAAGTGGTACATTCAACCACTGGATTGCATGGGGAATTGCTCCAAAAAAACACCAAATCTCTGAAGGAGAAAAGGGAAAAATCTCTGAAGGAATGAACGGTCTTGGTCAAAAAGGATACTTTGGTCCTTGTCCACCGACAGGAGCTCATCGATATTACTTCAAACTATACGCATTAGATTCAGACATTGACATTTCAGAAAAATCAAAGAAAAAAGAACTCCAAGTTGCAATTGAGAAGCACATAATACAAAGCGCCACATTGCTAGGAAAATACGCAAAAACTGGAAATTAAGATGAAGTTTGCAATTCCAATAATTGGCCTGGTTCTTTTTGGTGTGATATTTACAGTTACAGAAGCGGATGCTGCCAAGGTTTGCGGAGATGTCTTGTGCTCAAAGGTAAAGTCATGCAAGGAAGGCGAAATCTTTGACAAAATATCATTCAAGTGCTTGCCAGGCTCTGGAGGATGGAAGATTACAGGATATTACTTGCCGCTAGAAAAAGAGTTTCCATCAAAAGTTGAATCGGTACTAGTCCAAGGAACAAAATCAGACGGCACTTTTGATTATTCCGAGAAAAACTCTACCTATTACTACAAGCAGTTCCGTGTGGGATTTCTCAAGGACTTGATAATACAAGGATCTGGCAAAACAACAGATTCCAAGATATTACAAACATGGGTTGATGATTACGTAAATCCAAACGGGGCAAAAACTCGGTTCTACCATTATGGAAAATGCGCATATACATCATCCGGCGTTTGTATTCCATTATCGGAATCATCGCTTAGCGAACCACTAATCCAAGTAGCAGTCACAAAGGGAAAAACTGACATGAAAAAAGGAATAATATCCCACGGAACATTGCTTCGAATTCCTGACTTGCCATCACCATGGAACGCCAGGACATATTGGGCAACAGATGTTGGAGAATGGAAGGACAAGCACATTGATGTCTTTACAGGATTTGGCTCAAAGGCAAAAGACAACGCATACAAGATAACCAAGCTCCCTCCAAAAGAGTCCAGCAGAGTGATTGCTGTCGGGTTTAAAGAAACTAAATGATGTGAATTATAGTAGATACTCCGCGCTTTTCTGCCTCGTATCCATTTTCTAGTTCTGCAACTGTTATCGTAAATGATATGAGGTCTCTTTGTTTTGCAGCTGTTGCATCCAAGTACATGGTAACATCCATCAGATCATATTCGCCTTGAGGAATTCTGGTTTCGTCGATAAAGACCTTGGCAGTTGATTCCACTCGAAATTGATGGCCCTTGTAATGTTCTATAATCTTGGTCTTTCTTCCGTTTCTTCCAACTGCCTTTATGTTGAATTCTATTATTCCTGACTTTGAGCTGGTATAGCCAGATTGCTTGTTCACAAAGACGCCAAGCTGGAACGGCTGGCCCGCAGTGGACTCTGCCATTTTTTGTATGCCGTCATTCATTGCAACGTCTACTCCCTTGATTGTCTGCGAAACCTTGGCAATCCATTCGTTGCTTTTTGTAATCACTGCTGCAATTCTGTCCCTTCTTTTTTTGTCCTCATCTGGTGGGAGCTGGTATCTGTCAACCCATGCCAAATAGTCCTTAGAGATATCCTCGATAAACGCAATGCAAGTTACCTTATAGTCATCAACAGAGTTTGCCCGCTCTGATGCCTCGTCTATTCGCATTCCATCATAATCAGCAGGCATTGCCATAACACCAAGATTATTCCAGTCCGTAAAAAACCAATCCACTTTTGAAAAAATATAACCTGAATCATACATGAAATATTGTTGAGCTTTTCAACCATGACATCAGAGTTGCAGGCGCAGTTGAAATCAAATCTGCCGCAAATACTGATGATGCTAAAGAACAATCCCGCAATGGCATACACAAAGATTACAGGGATAGGCCATTCTGTTGGAGACAAATACAATGTCAGATTATTGGTGAACTTTCCGCATGATGGAAAGATAAACGAATACGAATTCTATGGAAAACGGGATTTGTCCATTATTGTAGATAGATTAAAGACAAACTTTCCAATTCCGCGTCAAACTATACGAGAAAAGGCACGGGAATTGTTTCCAAGTGCAGAGATAGAAGATGCATACATGTATGAAGGAAAGGAAGGTTTGAGGATAAAATTTGAAGGTGGAAGAATAGACATCTTGCCGCATTCATTGCATGTTTGGTGTGTCTTTGATGATACGATTACAAATCTTTGCGATTGGCTTTTGGTAAATGTCTACGATAGGGCTATGCAGAAATAATTATTTGCAGTTTTGTTGTAATGTTTTGCAGTTGCCTTCTAATGATACAAGCTCGTAGCTATAGTCTTCTGTTCCATCTATGTTATAGTATTGAGCCTTGACCGGCAATGGAACATTGTCTGCAATCCAAAGCTTGTTTTCTATTTCATTTATTGTATAAGATACCGTAAATGTTTTGAGTATTCCAAACTCTAATTTTGTATCTGAATATTCTGTTGTCTTTAGCTTTGGATTGAATTTTCCTACAAATGTAGTTCCCCATTCAGCTCCAACTACGAGATATTTTGGGCCTGTCAGGGTGTCTCGCACTGAAAAAACAGACTTGTCCAGTGCATACACGTATGGTTTCATCTCGTCATTTACTCCGATAAAGACAAAGGCTTGCCCAATTTCCAGCTGTTGCTCTAGGTGTTGTCCTGTTTTTTTGTCGTCGATTGCCAGGTCTATTTTTTCATTGTCGCCTATCTTTTCCAAGAATTTCAGATTTGCCAGAAATTCCTTGTCTTGGTAATGCACCAAATATTGCAGTGTAGGTTGTTCTTCTGTTCCTTTTCCTACATACCACTGGCTTGCAAATCTTGGAATGATGTTTTGCTCAGAGCCAGGCACGCCACCCAAAAAAGGAAACGACAATCCAATTGCTGCAGCTCCTAGCATTATTCCCAATGGTATGAAAAGGATTTTGCGGACCAACTAATCGACTTGGTCTAGGACTTTAATTTGATGATTCCGTTTGTTATGAGGTATTGC
This sequence comes from Candidatus Nitrosotenuis sp., assembly GCA_046092065.1. GTDB lineage: Archaea > Thermoproteota > Nitrososphaeria > Nitrososphaerales > Nitrosopumilaceae > Nitrosotenuis. The sequence goes on from JBJTCW010000079.1 coordinate 4,328, forward strand.
AGGGCTCCGACAAATTCCTTGTCCGATGTCTTGCCATCTGCCCAGTATCCTGCTGTATTTTTGACCCAGGATGGAATTGTGTCGCTCTTTGTGTCAGATGCAGCGCCTGCTGGAACCTTGACTATTTTTTGATTAATCAAATACTGGATACCTGTGACAAAGTCCTTGTCAGTGATTTTGCTCTCTGACCAGAATTTTGCGCTGCTCTTAATCCAAGATGGAACTGCATAATCGTCCGTTCTTGGTGGTGTTGGCTTGTCCTTTGGAACGCATTTGCCGTCCTTTAGGACTTGGTCAGTTGTGCATTTTACAGTGTCTGGTGGCGGATTTGATCCTGGTTGTACATTAACGTCAAATATGATATAGCCTGCTTTTTCTGGATCTGGTGCTGTTTCTGGACCAGTACCGGTTACCAAAATAGCATATGTTGTCTTGCCTAATTCCTTGATATCCACAGTCGTTCTGACTTGGCCAGAGGCTACAAAGAATGAATCTTTGTCATTTTCAGCTGCAAGTGAACGCAATGTCTTTGGTATACCAGATGACGAGGTGTCAACTACCATTAGATCATAGTGAACTTGGTTTACAAATTCTTCCTGGTTTTCTTTTCTCTTAAAGTCAATAATCATATCCATTGTGCATCCTTGTTTTGGACTTTTTGGAGCATACTTTACACTTACAATCATAGAGCCGGTGTTTGTGTTCTTGGAGACTATAGTAAAGTCATCAGATGTTGGAGGACAGTCCTTGTTTGTTGCCACATCTCCAGAATCCACAATTTTAGTGAATGGATTCTTGCTTACTTTTTCTTGATAGTCTAGTAATTCAAATCGGTATTCTTGTGGTGGGATTCCTGATGAAACATGAGCATATGTGTCAGCCTTTACTGGAAATGGGAAATCATCCACAATCCAGACATTGTTTATTTTTCCGCCTGTCTTCCATGTAATTCTTACAGTATCAAATACTCCAGCCGGAACTGCAACTTTTTCCTCAGAACCTGGGATGATTTGTTCTCCGCCAATGTTTCCAATTTTACCCCATGATGGTGCGGTGAATGCCTTTGGTCCCTTGATAGAGAATTGAGTAGGATCTGCTGTCGCATATGCAGACAACCATGACAATGATGACTTGAAGGCAGCTGCGTATGGAATCATGTTTTTGCTGCTACCAATTGGCTCTGCAGCGATTTTACCCAAGTTTATTGTTCCTTTATGAATTTTGCCGGAATCATACACTACGGTTTGAAGCTTCCATTGGTCTTCGGTACCGACCTTTTCGCTACCCTCTACCCAAAAGTCGATTCTGAATTGAGTGCAGTCTTTGTAGTAAACATGGCACAGATTATAGCTGTATAGATCACCTTTTTTGAGATCCTCTCCGACATACCAAGTTCCAGATTTGCTTACGCCGCCCGCTTGGACTTGGGCACTTGCGCTATGAGAGAAGCCTAATGTAATTAGTGAAACAACAAGAATCGCAACTAAGATAGTCTTCAACTAAACAATATTGCTGAATTTGGATAGTTAAACGTTGTTTATCTAAGCTAAGCAAATATAGAGGCGGTTTAATTTTCCAAATAGAAATGTGCGAATGCGGCAAAATCCACATGTTTGAGATAGAATTCAAACTTGCAGGAATGACTGTTGTTCCAACTCACAAAAACTGCGGCAACGCGCTAAACCAACCCCAGTTGGAGAAATTCCAAAAAGAACTTGTAAAATCATGGGGCTTGGATCCTGAAGACGAATCCCTCATCTAGATAATTAAAAAATAAAAACAAAAAGTAGGTTAAGTTTATCTTAACTCTGCTACTGCTTCTTTACATACAGAAGCATTGCATTTGCAATCTGCGCTGCATAGGCAATGACCTTGCATTTCACAGTCACAAGTAAAGTCTGGATCGCCGCTGTCTGCTTCGCATCCGCAAGCTTGATCTACCATGATGTAATGACCTCTTGGAGGGTTTTAAAGGTTATCAAGATTAGATTACGCAAATACCTCAGGTGTGGTTTTGCAAATGTATCAGGTCATTTGCTGTTTTTTGTAATTGCATTGCTTGTTGCTCTAGCTTGGTTGGGTCGTGCTCTATGTCCATTGCCGTTTTTAGCACATGGATAAATTCGGGGTTTTTGTGAATTGTATCTCGAATTGAGAGAACGTTGTTTTTGTTAACATAGCCCAGGTAAAAATAGCAATCAGAAAGAAGTGAATTTGATACTAGATACTCGTATTTTTTCTGGATTATGATTCCATGATTATTGTTTTCAGTCATGTCAGAGAATCCAATTGTGGACTTTGCCATTCTTTCCAAAAGAGAAGGTGTGGCTCGTTCCAGGCCAAGTATGTCTGATATAGCGTTAAAGGAATGGTTTTGCTTGTTTTTGGCAGACTGACGCAAAAACTCTAACATGTGTACAGGGCTACGTTGATACAAATTTAGCAAGACTAATCCATCGCAGACAAGATATGCAGAGCATTTTATCCAGATTGCCGCAAACTGATCATCCAGGTTTTGCTTTGCCTTTGTGGCAAAAAGCGCCGCATCCACTAGACAGTTTTTTGCAACGGAAAATCGGAGCTTTTCTTGTTTTTCTCGGATTTTTGTAAGAAATGTTCGCAGCTCCCACTGAGGATCAGACAGAATTTGCATAGAATCATATTTTTGCAAAATGTCCTGATCAGATTCATCTATTTTACCATGGTGAATTTGGATTATGGTATCATCTATTGTTTTTACTTCGGTTTTTTTTATCCCATCAAATACTGTAATGTCAAATTCGCAGCAATCCAAAGTGTTGTGAACTTTGCATCCTCCAAGGCCTACTGTATAATTTGATAATGAAAGTCGGTCGACTAAATCTTGCAATATTGAAAACTGTTTCCGAATTTTCTTAAAGATTCCAATGATTATTTTTTAACCAATCAATCTAATAGCATTCCTTTAAATTGCTAGAATCCACCGCCATTTTTGACGCTCCTGTGGTGTAGTCCGGTTAAGCATACTGCCCTCTCAAGGCAGTGATCCCGGGTTCAAATCCCGGCGGGAGCATCTTTTTTGATTACAACTAGGCAAAACTAGGCATTTTTTGAACCCCGCAACTAGGATAAACTAGGATGATTTTGGATTTATCGTGTGATTCCCAGAGTTACACGAATCTTGCGTGGTTAAACTAGACAATTTTTTTTAAAATTTAATAGTGCATGAATGTTAAGGCTAACATGCTCTTTGGAGTTTTTGCCTCACATAGTCCCGAGTCATGTCCTCTAAATGATGCCAATAGTAAAAAGATCTTTTTGGAAATAGACAAGAAGCTACAAAACAGTATCAAAAAACACAACATAGAGAAGATTGTCGGCTTTTACATGTCAGTCCTAGAACACCAATGGATAATCATTTTGGATGCAAACAATGCACATGATATTGAAACCATGTGTATTGATGTAGGTATATCTGCCACAAGCACCGTAAAGATTGTTCCTCTAAACGAGTTTTCAAAGGTCATAAAGAGACTAACCGCAAAATAGAATTTTTCACTTAAATAAGATAAACCCGGTCGGAGATTGTGACACTAAAAAATCTCTCACTAAAACTGCAATACCGAATCGATGTCGATAATCTAGTAACAGAGTTTTTCATTCCCTGTCTTTCAAATTCAATAGAATATGACAGGGCAGTCCAGTACGTCACGCTAAAGAGCATCTCCACGCTATCTCTAGGGCTACAAAACTTTGCAGACCATGATGGAAAGATACGAATCATTACAGTTCATCGATATTCTACAACGGACCTTGATATTTTGGGTAAAATATTCAACAAGAAAAACGGCATGTTTTCCAGCAGTGCAATTCATGGACACAAGCTAGACATTTTGCAAAAAATGGTTCAAAAAAACAAAATTCAGATCAAAATAGCCATTCCAAGATCCGAGCATGTAGATGGCTCTTTTTCAGAAAGAATTGGCATATTTCGTGACGAAGAAGGTGAAATGGTCGCATATACTGGAACATCCAATGAGACATTCAATACTGAAAATAGAAATTTCGAGTCAGTTGATGTTTACACTTCATGGAGCGATAGACCTAGAGTAGACATCAAGGTAAATGACTTTGAGCGACTATGGAACAATGAAACAAAATACATCCAGATTCACGATTTTGCATATGCATATCAGAACAATCTTTTAAAATACGATTCTAACTGGGCAATAGAGACTCTTAGCTAAGCACAAAACCAGATGAATCAATGTTTTTTGTATTCTCTACAAATTTGACATTTGATATTTTGTAATAGATTATCTCGCCTCTTCTCTCTATTACTGCCAAGATTGGCTCTTTGCCCATCTTTGTAATTTCTTCAATGTTTTTTTGTATGGTGCCCATTTTTTCCTGTTTTCCTTCTGCCAGGCCAAACACTAGATATTTTGCACCCTTTTCTCCGAATTGTCCTCTTTCATAGACTCTAAAGTCAGAGCCAAACCCAAAGCCATCCTTTACTGCATAACCACGGACTCGCAAATCTCGATAAATCAGAAATTTTGTCAGCGCGTTTTCGTCCTTTTCTGACGCAATAGAGAGCATCTGCTCAAAGTCGATTTTATTTTTTCCCTTGGATAGGTCCAGCTTGTTATAGAACAGAAAATACAGAGTCTCAAATGGCTTTAGAAGGAACTTTTCCTGTCTTGTTTCGCCATATCCCTTGGATTCGAGTTGGTTTTGCATCTCTTTATTTTGGATTATAGTATGATCGTCAAGCAATATTCCGCTAATGTTTGGTTCTGTGTCGGAACTCATTTGCAAAAAATTACCTAAAATTCCATATAAGCGTGATTGGTCGCTCACCCTTAAAATATGGGCATTTATCGGTTTTATTCAGGTGTTATAATGCACGGCGGATGTTATAGAATAGGCAACGGACAACCTTATGCTCGAAAAGAGTTCATCAAGGGTAAACCACAGACAAAGATCGCAAAATACCAAGGCGGAAAAAGGGGCGAATACGACTTTATTGTGCAATTGTGCTCCAATGAAAAAATGCAAATTCGCCACGTAGCAATCGAGTCCGCAAGACTTGCAGCAAACAAGACACTAGAGCAGACAACCGGTGAAACAGGCTACTATTCAGTTTTGAGAATTTATCCACATATCTTACTTAGAGAAATCATAATGATTGCAACTGCAGGTGCAGACAGACTTCAAGAAGGAATGAGACGCGCGTTTGGAAAAGCAGTAAGCCTTGCAGCGCGAGTTCGTGGAGGACAGTGCATTATAGAAATGCATGTCAAAAAGGACCATGTCGATGCGGCAAAAAAGGCATTGTCTGGTGCATGCGTAAAGCTTCCAATCACACCATCAATAGTGGTTATGCCAATAAAGAAAAACTAGATTTTCTGTAAAATTTCGTTTCTTCGCTTTGATAAAATTTCTAAAAATTCTGAGAATTCTTGTACGGTAGGATCACGTTTTAGAATTCTTCTACTTTGATAGTGAAATGAATTGTAAAGCCTTCCAATTATTATTCCATATTTGAAATCCTGGCTAGTTTTTTTCTCATCTATTGATTTTGCAATTTTATCAATTTCAGAAATGTTACTTAATGCATCTGTAATTTTTTCATTGATTTTTTGCTCGAGTCTTTTGTCCATGATTACCATAGTCAGATGTTGGATTAAAGCAATTCATTTTAATAGACTCGGTTTAGTCTATTCGATCATGCGGCTGTAGTATAGCCTGGCCAGTACGCGGGATTGCCAATTCTGTGACCCGGGTTCAAATCCCGGCAGCCGCATTTGAAATTCTTCTGATAAAAATATCCACTAGAAAAGACTTGCGATACATTGTAAACGTTGGTTTATTATCAAATATGACCAAATAGAATCATGAAGTCGAGTCTTGCAATTTTTAGCATGACAGTTCTTGTTGCCGGAATGTTTGCATCTCCACTTTTGGCAAATGCACAGACATACCAACAAGTAATACCTACAGACAAGGGCAGCATTAAAGTCGGAATCAGTATAGAACCATCAGCAGTAAAGCCAAACGAAGTATCCAAACTGAAAATCGACTTTCTGACCAATGACGGCACAATACAGCAACACGTAGACTATACTGCGACTGTAACCAAAGATGGAACACCTGTTTTCAAGACAATACCCACACATACAGGAGAGGGCAAAGTAACGCTTCCAGTAGAATTCAAGGATGGAAGTAATGATGTGTTAATTGAAGTTCAGGGAATTCTCTTCAAACCAGTTGATCCTGCAGAAAAAGTCACATTTGCGGTAAAGACTGGTCAGGGAATAGTCGTATCAAAAGAAGAACCAAAGACGTCTGAAAAGCCAGCAGTGCAAACAGATACTGCAAAACCAGTACCAAAAGATTCCAACAAAAATACAAAACCA
>JBJTCW010000080.1:0-10546 GCA_046092065.1 Candidatus Nitrosotenuis sp.
AATCTTCATTTTTGTCGTATAATTTTTCAAATCATTTAACACAAAATGATTGATGAATTTGTGATCAAACTTGCAATCTACATGATCTTTGCATTTTAGAAATTCCTTAGTTCTGATGTAATCGCGAATTTTATTACAGTCAGAACAGCTTGACTGTAATTTGATTCCGTGTTTCATGCAGTGAACATGCTTTTTGATATGTTCTTCTGATTGCAAAAATAGTGAATGCTCTGCGCACTGTTTTATTGTCGGTTCGCGTTTTTTGAAGGCTTCAGAAAATGAATTGACGTATTGTTTTATTGTACCAAGGCTGGAATTTGTGGAAAACTTGGGCATTTCTACGCCTAGCATCTCTCCATAAAATCCCGATAAGCTGGTTGCCAGCTGGTTTGCAAGCTCTTCATCCAATTCATGTGCTTCATCACAAACCAGGAGCTTTCTTTGTGGCATTTCCTCGCCTGATAGCAAATGAGAAAGATATGATGCGTAAGAATATGCAACAAAACTAGCCTTTTTGCCGATTTCTATCTGGTCATAATACGGGCATTTTCTTGGCATGTCTTGGCCGACTATATTTTCTGCAATGGTTCCCTTTTTGAGAACATTGTATGATTCTGGCTCTGGCTTGAAGGTACAGTCGTTACAATAACCATGGGTACAATCAAAGACCTTGTTTGTCTGCTCGCAGAGGAATCGTTTCTTTCCTCGCACTGTATTGAAAAAGCCAAACTCGTTTCGGTATTGGTCTTGGAGTAATACAGTTGAAGTCAGTATAGTGGCAGATCTAAGGTATAGTGATAATGCGATTGCAATCCAGCTTTTACCAGTTCCAGTTGGCGCTGATAAGAGAATCTTCTTGTAGCCTTTTTCTATTGCAAGCTGGATTTTTTTCATTATTTCGTATTGTTTTGGGGTTGGCTCTTTTCCGGCAAACTGTCCTACCAGCTCTAGCGCTTCAACCAGGGAAATAGGCTCTCGCGGATTTTTGAGATTGATTTCGGGATAACTGGAGCGCATTCTGCGTCCTAGGGCGTCAAATTGCAACATCTTACCCCTAGATGGAGTGGTTATAATTGTAGAATAGTAATGAAAGCTAGCTAGCTATTGGTCAGCTGTACTTCGATCATATTGTTGATTATGTTCTGTATTATGGTATAATCATGAAAGCAAAATTTGCTACCTCATGTTCAGCATGCGGGGACAAAATAGCACCTGGAAAGGAGATCTCAAAGAACGAGTCAGGAAAATGGGTTCACAAACACTGTGCCCCAGAAATAGAGCTACTCTAAGTCGTGGCTAACTATCAAGACCTCTCTTGATTTCTTGTTTATTGACATTCCATATTTCCAGTTCGGGTTTAGTATTTTGTAGTCAGAGTATAACTCGTGAATTTCTTTAGAATCATTATATGATAAAATCCAGTTGTCTCTTTTTTTGAGAATCTTTGACAGTCCTTGGTGATCAAAGTTTTTGTGCAGGTCACCTTTTTTTCCGTAAAGCTTGCTTTGGATTAAGTATGGTGGATCTAGATAAAGCAGGGTATTTTTGTGCCTAGGAATGGATTTTTTGAAATCCAGCTGCTGTACAGTAAGATTTTTGATTCTAAATGATTGTATTTTATCAATTGATGATTTTGTAAATCTTGGATTGTTGTCTGTACCTCCGGTTGCCATTCCTCCTGATAATGTGGAACCTGAGAATGAAGTTCTATTCAGAACAAAAAATACAGTAGCTCGCTCTAGCTTGCTTTTTGATTCTAGCTGGGTTTTTTGTAATTTGTAAAACTCTTCTTTTTTTAATGGGTGGTATTTTTGCACATTAGCTGCTAGCTTTTTTGGATTTTTTAGCAATATCTGCCAGAAATCAACCAGTGGGCCAAAGCTATCATAGCCATAAACTCGGATTCCGTTTTGCGCACAATGAATCTCTAGTGATCCGCCGCCAAAAAATGGCGAGCAGATCTGTTTTGTGTCTTGAGGGATGTATTTTGATATTATTTTGACTGCTCGTGATTTTCCACCAGGATAGCGTAGAGGAGATTTTGTAATCATACTAAATCATTTTATCTGCTAATCTAGTATATCATTTACCTTGATAGAGAACGAAAACACTTGGGCAAATGCAGTTAAAACCAACTCTCAAGACGAATTTCACAAAAAATTTGATTCTGCGCTGGAATCGTTAAAATTAGAATTTGGCAAAGTCTATCCTCTACTAATTAACGGTAAAGAAGTACAGGCAGAAAAAACATTTGATGTACGATCCCCATCAGATACCAGAATCATCCTAGCTAAATTCCCGTTGGCAACAAAAGAGCAAACTACACAAGCCATCCAGTCAGCAAAGCAAGCATTTGCAGAATGGAGCGCAACCTCGTACCAAAACAGGGCCAAAATATTTCGCGAAGTGGCAGCTCAGTTTTCCCAGGAAAAATTCACACTAGCTGCTATAGTTAGCCTGGAAAACGGCAAAAACAGGCTCGAGGCGATAGGAGAATTAGATGAAACAATTGATTTTCTACGATTTTACGCAGACCAGCTGGAAGCGCACCAAGGATTTGTCAATGTAACAAAAAATGCAAATTCAAATGAAAAAACCCAATCAATCCTAAAACCATACGGAGTATGGGGAATTATTTCACCATTTAACTTTCCATCAGCAATTGCAATTGGAATGAGTAGTGGAGCACTAATCACAGGAAATTCTGTAGTACTCAAGCCAGCAAGTGACACACCATTATCTGCATTCAGATTTGTAAACGCAATTTACAAAAAAATTCCAGCAGGTGCAATCAACTTTGTCACAGGCCAGGGAAGTATAGCAGGCCAAACAATAGTTGAATCCAAAGACGTATCAGGAATTGCATTTACTGGATCTAAAGAAGTTGGATTGGCAGGATTTAGAACATTTACTAATAATTCTCCAAAGCCGTTCATTTCTGAAATGGGCGGAAAAAATCCCGTAATAGTAACAGAATCAGCTGATCTGGAAAAAGCAACGGACGGAGTGTTACGTGCAGCATTTGGTTATGGCGGACAAAAATGCAGTGCCTGCTCTAGAGTTTATGTGCAAAAACAAGTTGCGCCAAAATTCCTAGAAAAGCTAGTTACAAAGACACAAAATCTCAAAATCGGTCTTCCCTGGGAAAAGGACACATACTTGGGGCCAATCATTAATGATTCCGCAAGAAAAAAATTCGAGTCTGCAGTGGAATTGGCAAAAAAAGACGGCAAAATTATCTTTGGCGGAGAAATTTTACACGAAGGAATGTATCAAAACGGCTACTATGTCAAGCCAACTATAGTATCGAATTTACCTAAAGACCACAAGCTGGTCAAAGAAGAATTATTCCTGCCGCTTTTGTGCGTGCAGGAATTTGAAAAATTTGATGATGCTATTCAACAAGCAAACGATTCTGAATATGGCCTGACTGCAGGAATATTCTCGCAAGACAAGTCTCAAGTGGATGAGTTTTTCTCAAAAATCGAGGCAGGTGTCACATACGCAAACAGAGCGCAATCAGCTACTACTGGTGCAATGGTTCAGGCACAGCCATTTGTTGGATGGAAAAATTCCGGCATTTCTGGCAAAGGTGCAGGCGGCGCGTACTATCTGACACAGTTTTTGCGAGAGCAAACGCAAACAATTTGCAACGAACAGTAAACCTAACCTATTCTCATCTCAATTTGTTTTCTAATGAATTTAGAGATCTCTGATTTGTCCTTTCTTCCAGAATCTGTTATTTTGCCGGATTTATCCAATATAACAACCTGGTTTAGCTCGCGGTTTTTCTGATACTTTATTCCTATATCGTTTGCAATTATCATATCGGAATCAGACTCTTTCATCTTCTTTTTTGCAGATTCTACTAGCTTTTGTTTTGAAATGTTGGTTTCTGCCTTGAATCCAACCAGGAAAATTCCTTTTTGCAATTTCTTGATGTTATCGATAATCTTTGGCGCCTTTTGCAGCTTTATTGTTAGACTGGCCTTGTCGCTTTTTATTTTGGATTTCAGAGGAATAGTGGTGTAATCAGAAGGAGCTGCTGACAAAATATCAACATCGAATTTTTTTGCTTTTAATTCCTTTTTGACTGCATCAAACATTTGCTGCACTGTTTTTACAGGTACAACTTTGGCGCCCTTTGGAGGTTTCTCTGTACCTGGACCATACACCAATGTTACTTTGGCGCCAGCTGAAACCATTTCCTTTGTTAATAACACGCCGGTCTTTCCAGAACTCTGGTTTGTCAATACCCGAACTGTATCAATTGGCTCCATTGTTGGACCTGCAGTAATCAGAATATTTTTCCCGGACAAAACAGATGATCTGCCAAATTTATCCAGAATATACTCTAAAACATCCTCAGGCTCTGCAGCCTTTGCCTTTCCTTCTATCATTTTAGGCTCGATAAACTCTACCTTACCTTGCAAAAACTCGATGTTTCGTAATACTGCCATGTTCTCATACATTGCCTGGTGCATTGCAAGTGCCATTACTATCGGAATCTTTGCGCCAAAGCCAACTGTCAAAACTGTAGAAATCACTGTGTCATCAATTCCGTTTGCCAATTTTCCCAAAGTGTTTGCCGTTCCTGGATACACAATGATACAATCAGATTTTTTATAATCGGCCAAAGCAACATGCTCCATTTTGCCGGTAAGCTTTGTTATTACTGGATTTCCTGTGGCCCATTTGAAATAATCAGGCTGGATTAATTTCGTTACTGCATCACTTGCAACACAATTTACATTTGCGCCATGTCGCATCAATAACCTAGCTAGCTCAATTGCCTTGTATGCCGCAACACTTCCAGCTACACATAGAACAATTTTTTTGCCAGAGAGCTCCGTTCCGTATGATTCTACTATATCCAAAGATGGATGCTTATCCAATTTCTCTCATGAGCTTGTCCAGCTCGGATTTATCCATTGTAAACCAATTCTCTTTGGCAGGGAACTTTCCAGATTCTATTTCGGATTTGTATGAAGATACTGCCTTTGTAATTTGATCGGACAATGACAAATACTGCTTTACGAATTTTGGCTTTAGCTTGTCATACATTCCAAGTAAATCATGCACAACCAAGACTTGGCCATCGCAATATTTTCCAGAACCAATTCCTATTGTTGGAATAGATACAGATTCTGAAATTATCTTTGATACTTCCGATGTCACCATTTCAAGTGCTATAGAGAACGCACCTGCCTTTTCCAATGCCTTTGCATCTTCAATTAATGTTAGTGCAGCATCTGTGGTTTTTGCCTGGACTCTATACCCTTGAGCCAAGGTAGTAGTTTGAGGCTGAAATCCGATATGGCCCATAACAGGAATGCCTGTTTCTACAATAGCCTGGATGGTTGGCGCAACAATTTTACCGCCTTCTAGTTTTACGGCGTCAGCTCCAGATTTGATTAATCTACCAGAGTTTGCAATTGCATCCGAAATGCTTGCTTGATACGACATGAAAGGCATGTCAGCTACTACCAAAGAGTTTTGTCTTGCGCGAGAGACTGCTTCTGTAAACAAGACCATCTGCTCCATTGTCACAGGTATGGTACTTTCATATCCGAGCATTACCATTCCGGCGCTGTCGCCAACTAACATGATGTCAATTCCAGCTTTATCACACAATGACGCCAAGGTGTAATCGTATGCTGTTATAACGGAAATCTTTTGTCCATTTTTTTTCTTGTCTAGTATATCTTTGACTGATTTATGCATGAGCGGCCCTCTTGGTCAGGTTTTGCTTTATTTCTCTAATAGCTAGTGAGAGATTTTTGGAATTATCAAATGATGTTTTTTTAGGATTTTTGCAGCTTTTAATCAACAATACAATAGCTCGCACGACATTATCCACTATTGTGATATCCGCAGTTTCTGCGGTTCTTGACATTGGGTTTAGATCAATTGTTATGACCTTTTTTCCAGCCTTTTTCAAAGCTAACGTACGATCGCCATCTTCCAATGGCACCACAACAACATCTGCAGAATAGATTCCGTCTTTGTCTACGATTCTTCTAGCAGAATCCAAACCTGATAATTTTGTGGAATTTTTCTTGTCCATTCCATAGACTTTGCCTGCGCCATTTTTCTTTAGAGTCTTGTAGATGTTTTGTCGTCTGGCTTTAGTTGCATAGAATAAATTCACTTCAATTTTTGCACCAGCTGCCTTTGCCAATAACACAATTTCTCTGGGACACAGACCTGCAATGTTGCCGTTTACAGATATTACAGGATTTTTGGCGTTTTTGAGCATAAATGCAGCAGCCGAAATTGCTTTTTTGGCAGATTTTGAGGTTTTCTCACCTATCAGATAATCAAATGCCTCGCCTCGACCGTGCGCCATCAGGCCTTCCTTTGCTACTAACCCAGCATCAAATGCGTGGACGAGTTTTTCTCTAATGTATAGCGATTTTGCCCGCGGATGGCTAGATGGAATCAATGTACTAGTCTTGCACCGACTTGGTCAATCTTTGATTTTATCACAATTCCATCTGGATATCTTTCAAATATTGCAATGACTGTATCCTCCATTTCCTGTTTCACTAGAGCAAATATTGTCTCGCCAAATAATGCCACACCACATTTTATTCCGTTTTGCTTTAGCTCATCAATTACTGATTTCATCTTTGGAGTTATGATATCAACATAATTTGCAAATTCAATTGAATAATCATGGAACTGATCAACATCCTTGGTTTGTACAAGCTTGTCTACCATTTTGCCCCCAAGGCCGTTAATTGATGCCAATCTTTCTTTGAGGAACTGCTTTGTGGATATTGGTGAAAAACAGATCATTACAGCTGAATATGATTCCGAAGAGATTTTCTTGATTTGGCCAATTCCTGGAGCTCCGCCTTTAACCCTAATTTCAAATCCTCCGTGATATGAGGCCAAGACATCTCCAAGGCCAGTTCTGCACATTACCTCTGCACTGTGCGCCATTTTGCCAAGCTGCTCTTTTGTATAATTTGTCTTGAATGCAGAATTTAATGCATAAACCAATGACAACGCAACTGCCGCAGAACATCCAAGGCCATATCCCACTGGAACCTCGATATCGTGATGGATTTTTAGAAAATATTTTCCCTGAACATTTTTCAAAAATTCAGAAACCACAAATTCAGAGACCTGTGTGTTGTCTGGCTGATATCCAGATGTTGTAATGGTGTAATTGGAAAACTCAGAATCTTGCACTTCAACAGTTGTTGTAACTCCTTCCTGTATCGAAAATCCCGCACCCAAAGATCCCTGGGTCTCAGGCCTTGCAGTATTGTCTAGTTCCGCCTTGAAGAATCCAGTGATATGTGCAGGGCTAAATGCAACTCCTTTCATCTGATCCGAGTTTAAATTTTAATAAAAATATAAGAATATGGCTTAAATTAATTAAATCAGTATAAATTGCCTAAATTCATTCGACGCCTGCAAAAGATAGGAAGTAGCATTCTGGTATCACTACCAAAGGAATGGGTTGAGGCAAACCATCTGGACAAGAGCACCGAAGTGGAATTAGAAACAAGTGACAACACTGTATCCATAACTGCTGGCAAAACAGAGCGACCATCAAAAGAAGTTGTAATTTCTTATCCATTACCACAGGATGAAAACATTGTTGCAAACATCACCGGAGCATATCTTATCGGTTATGATATTATTCGAATAAAGGCAAAGACTACTATCCCAGCTGAGGACAGAGAAAAAATTCGCAATTCCATGAGACGACTAGTCGGCATGGAAATTGTGGAAGAAGATTCCTCAAATGTCAATGTCCAGTTTTTGCTAGATGCTACTACATTAAATCCACAAAAAATCCTAAAGAGAATCAGCTCTATTGCATTGGGGATGTTTACCGATATTTCGTCTGCTTTGATATCTGATGACAGATCAGACCTGCAAACGCTGGCACATAGAGATGACGAAGTAGATAGACAGTATTTCCTACTGGTCAGACTGATCCGAAGTACAATATCTGATAAAAGGCTGGCCACGGCATTTCATCTGGAAAACATTGATGTTCTGGATTATAGAATTGCAGCAAACATTTTGGAAACTACCAGCGATACCTTGGTAGAAATTGCCAATTCATTATCAAATACAACATTATCCAAAAATGACCTCAAAAAAATCTACGAGCTTACCAAAGATATCGAGTCAATTCACCAAAAATCAATTGATGCATTTATTGAGCAAAACAGAAGCCGGGCAATAGATGCCATTGCAAGCCACAGAAAATTCCAGAGAAAAATATCCGATATTCGCTCTTCTATAGAGCAGAAAAACCAACTCCAAATTGATCTTCTGGATCTAATCTACATGTTTGAGCGTGTATCAAGATCCTGGGCAGACGTGGCGGATCTAGTAAAACCGGTTTACAGCTAGTATAGCTTGTTTTTGGCAGCAAAAGTCAGAACTGCGCAGATTGTTTTAGAGTCGATAATTTTTCCTGCCTTTATCATTGATATGAGTTTCTTGATGTCTATTTTTACAACGGAAATGATTTCGTCTTCATCAAGCATGAGTCCGCTGACTTTTTTGAGATTTTTTGCCACATAGCAGTGGATTGCCTCTCTGTTGTATCCTACGGATGGATAATACGTCAAAAGATGCGTCATTTTGGTTGCTTTGTAGCCGGTTTCTTCCTGAATTTCGCGTAAAGCGCATTTGAGAGGCTTTTCTCCTTTTTCCAAAGTTCCTGCAGGTATTTCCAAAACATATCCGTGTGGAAATCTGTGCTGTTTTACTAGGATGACTTTGCCTTTTTCATCAAATGCCAAAATTGCGGCAGCTCCTCTATGTTCTATTACTTCGCGCTTTACCTTTCTGCCTCGAATGGTAATATCGTAAAGACTCAGGCCCAAAATTCTGCCTTCATAGATCTTTTTCTTTTTCATCTGAATATGGTCAAAATGTGCCGGATTTTAATTTGTCTGGTATGCCAGGTGCAGTTTTCCTTTGGCTCGGGCTTCTTTTATTGCATTTTGAATCCATTTTTGGGGAAATGTTATCTTTTTTGGCACAAACAAATCCGCAGAATTTACGCCTTTGACAGAGCGTATCTTCTGCGTTATGGAATCCAGCTCGAAAATATTATTTGAAAACAAAAACAAGACAACCTGATTTTTTGCCAAAAATGGCTTGCTCAAAAATGACTCGGAAAACTCTTTTTTGAGAATTTTCAGGGTTTCGGCATAATCATCACCAACCCATGATAGTACAACAAACGGAATGTACTGGCCAAACTTGGTAGGATTGTAAATTAACGTAAATTGGATTGCCTCATCGTCTTGCAGCTTTTGCAAAGATCTTGTGATTGTTTTGGTGGAGAGCTTTGTCTTTTTTGCCAGCTCATCTATTTTTGCTCGCGGGTCCTTTAGCAATTCATCAATGATATCAACATCTGTTCTGGTAAGATCCGATCTGATGCCAGGATTTTCTGCCTCAAATATTGCCAACAATCTGACATCTTTCATCAGCCCCTTTGCAAGTTCGATTTTCTGAGAAACGTTTTCTTTAACTACAATTCCACAAACCGTAATACCACCAACAATTGGTGCTACCAAAAATGGCTCACCAATAAGCTCTACCTGTTTTAGAATCTCTGGCATGTCTTGGCCAGTAACTACAACATACAGCAAGCTATGGCCAAAAACAGGCGGCTCTATCTTTAGAGTAAAATCCTCAATTATTCCATTTTTTGTCATTTTTGCAACTCTACTTTTCACTGCAGCACCTGAAATCCCAATTTTTGCGCCTATCTGCCTGTCTGATTCTCTGCAATTATCCAGCAAATGATGCAGGATTTGCACGTCTAATTTGTCCAATTTGCTACAGTTAGACACTAGTTTCCTATTAAACACTACTATTCTATGGTCTAAATGTCTGATTTATCCAGTTTAAGCATAAAATACATTAAATATCAGACTAAATGATACTACCCCATGGATTACCGGGTCCAGCTGGCAAAAAGAATGCTATCCAACAAAAAGGGATCTTTGATTGGCGCAGTACTAGCTGTATCAATTGGTATTCTAGTAATTCATGTGAATTTTGTAATATTCCAAGGGTTGTATGATGCCATAGTTCGAGATTTGTCCAGCTATAGATTCGGCGATGTTCTAGTTACAGATGAGGAGAGCTTTATCAAAAAATCCGATATTTTTCTGGTGAACTGGTTTGAGAGAATTCCCTATGTAGAGGCCGCAACGCCCAGGTTACAATCTTCGGCATCAATCAATGTGACAAAAAACGGCAAGCTAATCGAGGATTTCAAAGTGCCAGTGATAGGAGTCGATCCAATACGAGATACTCGTGTTTCAACTGCGCATGACACTGTAACTGATGGCCAGTATGTTTTTTCTAGAAATTCCGTAGTGGTTGGTTCCAGAGTAGTAAAGGATCTTGGCAATGTTAAAGTCGGAGACAGCATCCAGGTAAAAATCACCGATAGAAGAGGCGAAGACCAAGTACGTCGTTTTCTAGTTACTGGAATTGTCACGTCTCCTGGTGGCCAGGGCTTGGACTCGGAATTAATAATGCATATTGA
>JBJTCW010000081.1:0-1950 GCA_046092065.1 Candidatus Nitrosotenuis sp.
TAATATGCCCATGAAACTAAAAAATAAAATCGCTATAGTAACTGGCGCATCAAGTGACATTGGAGCTGATCTATCCAAAAGATTTGCAGAAGAAGGTGCAACCGTAGTGATGCTTGGCAGAAATCTCAAATCTCTAGAAAAAGCACGCGAATCCGTCAAAGGAAACGCAGTATCTATGCCGTGCGATATAATGAACAATTCTCAGGTGATAAGTACTATAGAGCAAGTAATTGACAAGTATGGCAAAATAGACATTCTGGTCAACAACGCCGCAAAGATCAACGACGCAATTCATTTTCACGAGATGAAGGACTCTGATATTACAGATTTGATAAACACAAACATTCTTGGAACACTGAACATGACCAAGGCGGTAATCTCAAAAATGCTTGATGGCAAAACCGGATCTATAATCAACATTGGATCGATTTCAAGTGAGCGTGCAATTCCGCGAGTTCACCTTGCGGTATATTCTGCAACCAAAGCCGCAATCTCCATGTTCACAAAATCCATTGCAGTTGAATATGCAAGAAAAAACATTCGCTGCAACTGCCTGAATCTTGGAATAATCAATGCAGGCATGATAAAGCCATACTTGGACGATCCCCAGGCTCGCAAAGTGCTTGAAGAAAGGCAACCGCTCAACAGAATCGGCGATCCTGCAGATGTCTCAAATGCAGCAGTCTTTTTGGCATCCGATGATGCCAAGTGGATTACTGGAACAATACTGAATATCGATGGCGGAAAATCTGCATCTGAAGGATAACTGCTTTCAGTTGTGATTATCACAGCTGAATTTCATCTTTTACATTATAACAACAATCATCGTTCAATAATCATTGAAAAACAAAATTGCATTATTGGTTTTGTTCATGGTATTCTCGTTTACAATAAACCTGGCATATGCAGAATCTGTTCCAAATTGGGTCAAAGATGCCGCTAAGTACTGGCTGATGGCAAAATCACAGATACTGAATTCCTAAACGCGATAAAATTCCTAATCAAGAAAAACATTATTCAACTAGACTCGGAAGTAGTCAAATCGTTTTCCGGCGTGGCAAACGTGGTCATACCAAACGGCAACTCCTACGCCAAAACCAAAATCAAGCTCGATTCAAGTTCAATAATTTTTTTCTTTTTTTAGTAATCGTGCTCTGAAAAGTCAGATCCAAGCTCAATTGATGCAATTACGGTTTTTTCCGTAGTCTGCACCTTGAGGGACTTGTTTGGCAGAAACTCGTGAAATATCTCCTTGAAGAGCTGTTCGGTGAAAAACGACCACTTGAGGCCAAGCTCGTGCTGTATTATGAAATAGTGCATGGCACCTTCTGTTCTGTGGTCTGATTTCATGCCTGATGCGCGCATATAGTCTTCTAGTGTCTCTATTGCGCGTTTTAGATCGTATGCCCCTTTCATGAATAATACAGATTCTTTGATTAGTGGAACAACTGCAGTGATTATTCTGTTGATGTCTGTACCAGTCATCTCTTTTCCAAGCTCTTCCAAAATGCTTTTTGGAATGGGAATAATGCCAATTTTGTCTGCAAATCTGTCCCAACGGATGTATTTTTCTAAAATCTGCTTTATGAGCACGTTTTGTGAGATGCTTTTTTGCATAGCTTCGGTTTCCAACTCTTCAACTATTTTTGCAGGCAGTCTGTACGTAATGCTTCGTGTAGTTTCTTTTTTTTGCGGATGCAGCTGTCTTTTCTGTGGAGTTTTTCCCAATTGTCTCATTACCACTCTGATGTATTACTAGTTAACGAAAGGTCTTGTAGCTTTCAAGCAGCTTACTATGTGTAATAACCTGGCTGAATGCCTTTACAACATCTGCCTTTGTAACAATTCCATCTAATCTATTGTTATTAATTACAATTACCGGAACTCCGCTAATGTTGTTTTTTGACATTAGATCTGCAGCGGTGGCAAGATCATCATCTGGTTCAACTA
>JBJTCW010000082.1:0-1401 GCA_046092065.1 Candidatus Nitrosotenuis sp.
TCTTTGTAATTACCACTGGAACCGGTGTATTTTCCTTACTAAATCTTATAGTATTTGCAGGAATTACACTGACTTTAACTCTGATCTTTGCAAGAAAAATATAAAAGGGATTGGATGTTTTTGATATAATTAACACCAAGATATTTCTTGGAATCTTATTCGTTTTTGTCATTTCAATATACGGAATCTTGTTCAGATTCTTGAGAATTGATTTGCTCCGATTAAAAAAACAAAGCGATTCGTACTGGCTTGAAATCGAATCAAATGATGTAAGGAAAATGTTCTAATGTATAATCTAGGAATATCTTGTTATTATCATGATTCTGCTGCAGCATTGCTCAAAGACGGGCATGTCATAGCGGCAGTGGAAGAAGAGCGATTCTCTCGCAAAAAATTCGATGATGATTTCCCAAAAATGGCAATAGATTGGTGTCTAAAAGAGGCCAAAATCTCACCTTCAGAGATCCACTCTGTTGCATTTTATGACAAACCAGTGCTCAAATTTGAAAGACTGTTAGATAATTACATTGCAGTAGCCCCTCGAGGTTTGTACAGTTTTTTGGATACCATACCAAAATGGCTACACAAAAGACTGTGGATTAAAAGTGAAATAAATAAAGCACTCAAAGGATTCAAAGGGCAAATAATATTTCCCGAGCATCATCTATCCCATGCAGCATATGCATTTTACACATCACAGTTTGAAGAATCTGCAATTCTGACGGTGGATGGTGTTGGAGAGTGGAGTACCACATCATTTGGATACGCCAAGAATGATTCAATTAATCTGACTCATGACATTAGATGGCCTCATTCGCTTGGATTGTTCTATTCTGCTTTTACCTATTTTCTTGGATTTCAAGTAAATGAAGGCGAATACAAACTAATGGGCCTTTCCTCTTACGGCAAACCTAGATTCTATGATACAATTCTGAGTAACCTAATTGATCTCAAAGATGATGGTTCCATTCATCTGAACATGAAGTATTTTGCATTTACATATGACAAGGTAATGACTAATGATAGATTCTCAAAACTTTTTGGAATAGAGCCACGAAGAAAAGATCAGAAAACAGAGCAAATCCACTATGATATTGGTGCCAGTGCCCAAAAAGTATTGGAAGATGTTTTGCTTAAAATGGCAAACCATGTTCATGATACAACCAAGCTGAAAAATCTCTGCATTGGTGGGGGTGTAGGCTTAAACGGAGTGGCAAATTATAAAATTCTCAAAGAGAGTCAATTTGAGAATGTGCATATTCCCCCATCTCCTGGAGATGCAGGCAGTGCAGTTGGATGTGCGCAATATCTGTATTATATTTATAATAAAAATCCACGTGTGATTGAATCAGATAATTCCAAAGTAATTTCAGAGAATGTCTATGTTGGCCCCTCCTATTC
>JBJTCW010000083.1:0-18050 GCA_046092065.1 Candidatus Nitrosotenuis sp.
CACCACTACTGAGATCTATGATTATCTGAGATTGTTATTTGCAAGAATTGGAATTCCTCACTGTGTAAAATGCGGTAGAAAAATATCAAACCAGTCAGTCGAGTCGATTTGCGAATCGGTTTTCAAGGATTTTGATCAGAAACAGGTCTTGATTTTAGCTCCACTAATCCAGAGAAAAAAAGGAACCTATGAGAAATTATTTGAACAAATGAAAAAGGATGGATATTCCCGAGCTCGAGTAGATGGGCAGATAATAACGCTGGAAGATGAAATCCCGACACTAGACAGGCAAAAATGGCACAATATCGAAATCATTGTTGATAGACTAAAGGCATCAAAGGCGGAAAAAAGCAGGCTCTTTGAGGCAATCCAGACTGCGCTAAAAGCTGCCAAGGGTTCCGTTCTGATATCATCTGACAAGGACGAAAAAATATTTTCCCAAAACAACGCGTGTCCGTACTGCGGTCTTACAGTTGGCGAAATAGAACCAAGAACATTTTCCTTCAACTCTCCTTTTGGTTCTTGTAAGGCATGCCATGGTCTTGGAGTCAAGATGGAATTTGATGAGGATTTAGTGATGCCAGATAAAACAAAATCAATTCTGGATGGCGCCATAGTGCCATGGAGTGGCAGATTTTCCGCATTTCGAAGGCAGGAATTACGTGCAGTTGGCAAAAAATTCGGCTTTGATCTGATGACTCCAATGAACAAGATGAAGCCAGAACACTTGCGAGTAATATTACATGGAACTGAGCAAATGATTCACTACCAGTATGAATCTCAAACAACAGACTCGCATTGGGCATATACGAATTCGTTTGAAGGTGTGCTGAATAATTTGCAGCGAGTCTTTATGGGAACAGAATCCGAATCAAAAAGAGACTGGCTAAAGCAATTCATGCGAGACATTCCATGTAATGTATGCAACGGTAAAAAGCTAAAGCCAGAAGCACTCGCAGTCAAGGTAAACGATATTGGAATCTACGAAGTCTGTGATTTATCCATTGATGATTGCTATGAGTTTTTCAAGACAGTCAAGTTTACAGAGACTGAAAAATATATCGCAAAAGATGTTCTCAAAGAAATTATAGAAAGGCTGGAATTTTTGAGAAACGTAGGCCTGAACTATCTTACACTAAACAGGCAAAGCTCAACTCTATCCGGCGGGGAATCGCAAAGGATCAGATTAGCTACGCAGATTGGCTCTAATCTGACTGGAGTATTGTACGTGCTTGATGAGCCAACAATAGGCCTGCACCAGCGCGACAATGCCAGGCTGATAAAGACTCTAGTCAAGCTTCGAGACTTGGATAATACCGTAATCGTAGTAGAGCATGACGAAGAGGTAATCAAAAATGCAGACTGGATAGTGGATTTGGGTCCAGGTGCTGGAATCCACGGCGGACAGATTGTCTTTGAGGGAACTGTACCGCAAATAATGAACAATCATAAGTCGGTGACTGGAGACTATCTCAAAAATAAGGACCTCATCAAATTATCAGACAAAAAAAGAAAGCAGGAAGGAAAAATTACAGTCAAAGGGGCTGCAGAGAACAATCTCAAAGATATCACAGTAGAGATTCCACTTGGGTATTTGGTCACAGTGACGGGTGTATCTGGGTCTGGCAAATCAACATTGGTCAATGAAATACTACTCAAGGCATTATCATCGCATATTTACAAGTCAAATGAAAGGCCTGGAAAACACAAGTCAGTTGATGGGGCAGACCTAATCGACAAGGTAATTGCAATAGACCAGTCCCCAATTGGGAGAACCCCGAGATCAAATCCAGCTACTTACATTGGCGCATTCACCCCCATTAGAGAATTGTTTGCCAGAACTGAAGTCTCCAAAGAAAGAGGCTACACTCCAGGGCAGTTTTCATTCAATGTCGCAGACGGCAGATGCTTTGCATGCGAAGGCGATGGCGTCAAAAAAATAGAAATGCAGTTTTTATCAGATGTCTATGTCCGATGCGATGAATGCAAAGGAAAACGATACAACTCTGAGACATTATCTGTACTATACAAGGGCAAAAACATTGCAGATGTCTTGGACATGACAGTTGAAGAGGCGTTGCTATTTTTTGAAAACATTCCAAAAATCAAAAGAATCTTACAAACAATATTTGATGTGGGTCTTGGCTACATAAAATTGGGTCAGTCATCGACTACACTATCTGGCGGCGAGGCTCAAAGGGTAAAATTAGCCTCAGAATTATCAAAAAGAGACACTGGAAAAACATTATACATTTTGGATGAGCCCACAACAGGCCTGCACTTTGCAGACGTGCAAAAGCTGCTAGATGTGCTGAACAGACTAGTAAGCCTTGGAAACACCATTGTAGTAATAGAGCACAACATGGATGTAATCAAAAACTCCGACTGGCTAATTGATCTTGGACCAGAGGGCGGAGACAAGGGCGGCAAAGTAATTGCAGTTGGTACCCCTGCCCAGATTGCGGCAAACTCTAAAAGTTATACGGGACAATATCTCAAAAAGATTCTAAATTGACATTGGATATTAAAAAAATCAGCATCCCTACACAGCCTGGAATTTACCTGATGAAGGACAAAGACTCTAAAATAATCTATATTGGAAAAGCAAAAAATCTCAGAAACAGAGTCAGGTCGTATTTTGTCAAAAACCAGAACTACAAAACCCAGAAACTGGTTGAAAAAATCTCCGACATTGAGTTTGTGCTGACTGACAATGAATCAGAGGCATTCTTGCTTGAATCAAACATGATAAAACAATACAGGCCTATTTTCAATATAGAGCTCAAAGACCAGCAACGATACACATACCTCAGAATTACAAATGAAAAATATCCAAGATTACTAGTAGCTAGAAGAACTCGAAGCGGAAAATTTCTGGGCGAGGGCAAGACATATGGTCCTTTTACTTCGGGTAGCTCAAAGTTGCTAAGCATCGGATCATTGAGAAAGACATTCAAGATTAGAATCTGCAAGACTCTACCAAAAAAGGCCTGCCTGGAATACCACCTTGGAAACTGCGAAGCCCCATGCGAGTTTTCCCAGGCCCAGACGGACTATCAAAAGCACGTTACGGATTTAGAATCGATTCTCAAGGGCAAAAACCTGGCCATGTTTACAAAAAACCTTGAGTTGGAGATGAAGCAGGCATCAGACAACCTCCAGTTTGAGCGCGCAAGAGAAATCAAAGACACTCTGCAAAGACTAGGCAGCCTCAAAACGAGACAAAAAATGGAAAGCATTACAGGCTCTGATGAGGAATATTTTGGAATTGCCCTGCATGAACAAACTGCCCAGATAATGACGTTTAAGAAAATAAATGGAGTGATTCGTGACAGCAACAAGTATTCATTTGATCTAGTCGGCGACAATTCCTTTGCCAATTTTCTGTACCAGTATTACACGACAAACCAGATTCCGCCATTTGTTTTAGTAAATGAAATGCCTGAAAACCACACACTATTAGAGCAAATGTTCTCAAAGACTGCAGGTTTTGCAGTAAACATAGTCACGCCAAGGTCCGGCAAGAGAAAGGAAATGCTTGATCTCATATTGAAAAATATAGAAATGATTCAGGCAAGCGGTGCAGAGCCAGGACTGGTTGAGCTCAAAGAAAAGCTATCATTAAAAACAATTCCAAAAATAATAGAATGCTTTGACATATCAAACCATGGTACATCATATGCAGTGGGTTCAATGTCCAGATTCGTCAATGGCAGGCCAGACAAGTCAGGCTATCGCAAATTCAAGATAAAGACCATCCAAGGCCAGGACGACTTTGCAATGATAAATGAAATAGTAAAAAGAAGATATTTCAGACTAGACAATGAAAACACCCAGATGCCGGACCTGGTTCTAATAGATGGTGGAAAGGGCCAGCTTGGCGCGGCAGTCTCTGCATTGAAAAGCATGGCAATCAAGATTCCATGTGCATCACTTGCAAAGCAAAACGAAGAGGTGTATTTACCTGATAAAAAAGAGCCAGTAATCATACCAAGACAAAACCAATCGCTCAAAATACTCCAGTTTGCCCGTGATGAGGCACACCGATTTGGCGTTGCATACAACAGATCGCTGCGTATGACAAAGGCCAAATTTTCTTAAAATTTGTTTGATTTTTTGTATTAGACATATACAAATTATTAGTTTTTTTACAATCCACAATAAATACGTCAAGTCGTATAATATCCCATGAAATATGGAGGATGCAAATGAGTGCAACTGCCTATGTGCTCATCAACTGTGATCTTGGATCTGAGCAAAAAGTAATTGATCAGATAAGGCCATTGGAAGGAGTAAAAGAAATCAAAGGAGTGTTTGGCGCCTATGATATTTTGGCAAAAATAGAAACGCCCACTACCGAATCTCTGAGAGATACAATAACGTGGAAGATTCGCAAAATAGATAGAATCCGCTCTACACTTACTCTGATGGGAATAGAAGGCCAAGAATAATCCTTCTCAACTTTTTGTGCAAATTTGTTAAATTTTCGGATTATACAATAAACAACTGTAAAGATTGTACCCAGACAGACTTAACTTGTTGTAGGATGTAACATCATAGACGTCGGCATCAAGCATTTACAAGTTAATCTTTGAAGCAAACCTAGACGCAAGGCTGGAAGAGCTGTTGGTGAATCTTTTGAGATACAATTCATCTGCTGGAGTGCAGGAGCCAATACGGATTTTTTTGTACAACTATCAGATAATGTCGGATAATTTCTGGCAAATGTACAAGCGTTCAAAATCATACGAAGATGTGCTGGAATGCTATTACCAGTTTTCAAAAAACCAATGCACCATAATAGAGACACTGCTTGAGAATCTCAAGATAACCATGAATGATGACCACCTAAAGGACGAGCTGCACGTAATGCTAAAAGAGGCATTCACGTTTTAGGAATCATTGGATGATCTGAAGTTCAAGCTAAAAACAACCAGAAAGTTTCTTGCAAAAATATCAAACAGTGTTCCTGCCAACGCAAGACAACAATATTCCATGGAGGAAAATGTCCAGTCGTTTTTGTTTTTTGCTTCAGGCGTAATTGAGATAGTAAAAAGACGCATTAACGATGAATTTGGGATTTTTGACAAAGATAATGTCTTTTACATTCACGGATTGAGAAAAAACCTAGTAGATAGTGGGGCGCAAAAAATGGCAAAAGACGCCATATCTGACTATTTTACCACGCCAAAACAACTCAAACCCAAAATAAATCTCAGCAAGAGCAGCTTGTGGAAGATGCAATCGTTACGAAACCAGGCAATGCATGGAAATATCATCAAATATCATGGAAAATCTCTGACATTCTCATATACCATACATCAAGGCCAAAACACATACTGCTTTGCACAAAAAACCCAGAATCCGCAAAGGTATTTTGGACAGATGTCAAAAAACCTTGAAAAATTTACAAACCAGATAGACTACATACTCAAGTCCACTTAGCTTTATTTACTGCGCATCGTCAGTTTAGCCATGACAGCCGCAGATAAATTCGGCATTGCTTTTTCAGTAGGATTTACTGTTGCAATACTTGCATTTGCGATGATATCAGCATCGACTCATAGTGCAACATCTGCACCAGTAGTTCCAACACCGACTCCAACTCCTCCAGCACCGGAACCAACTCCTGCTCCTCCAGCACCAGTCGAAGAGACGCCAGAGGAAACACCTGAAGAGACTCCAGAGGAGACTCCGGAAGAGACGCCAGAGGAAACACCTGAAGAGACTCCTGAAGAAACCACAGAGGAGACTACAGAAGAATATCCAACATCTGCTGATGTTTCAATTTCAGAAGGAGCTTCTAGTCCAGGATGCGAATCAGACGGTACATGCTTTGTTGAATCCGACATTACAGTTGCTGCAGGTGCAACAGTCACATGGACAAATGATGACTCTTCATCTCACACAGTAACCAACGGATCACCAAGTGATTCAGATGCTGGCAAAATATTTGACAGCGGACTGATGACATCAGGCGAGACATTTGAGCAGGTATTTGATGAAGCAGGCGAATACGATTACTTTTGTGTTATCCACCCATGGATGACAGGCAAAGTAACAGTGGAATAAATCCACACTTCTTTTCTTTTAATTTATTTTCGAAATTTCCGACTGGATGTTTTGCACTAAACTTTCATAGTCCTGGCGGGACTTGCCAAGCTGCTCTAGTTTTTTCTTTTCAACCGAGTCCAGGTCTGCGTTCATTTTATCAGATACTCCAGAAAGACGCATTTCGGCCATCATGAACAGCTTGTTGTTTTCCTTCCAGAGATGCTCACTCATGTGCTGGACATACTGGGTTATATCAGAAATTAATGCGTCTGATGAGCCGGATTCCAGGTATTGTTTTGCAGATGTTTCCATTTGGATTGCGATTTTGCGGGTGATTTCGTGCTCCATTAGCATTACTGCGATTGGACCCATATTGGTTGGAAAGCCAGCCTGTCCAAGTGCTGGAAAGAATGACTCTTCCTCCTTTCCATGATGGCATACATCGGTAAAGTTTTTTGTAAAATCTAGAGTTGGCATTAGAATCGATTCCGGGATTTTCTTGCCTGCCTTTAGCATTTGTAGGGTTACCTCCATTGCCTTGACTACCTTTTCTATTAGGTCATGATCTTTTCTTAGCGATTCAGTTGCCATGAAAATTTTGCAGAATTATTTCCATTTAAAGCTAATTCAGAAAAACTCGTCCAACGAGTTTTCTTTCAAGGCTTGGGCGTCATAACCTAGTTTGACAAGATCGGCTGCAAACTCGTCCACAAACCCGTGAATTGTATAGATTTTTTGCGCCCCGCTTTTTCTGACCAAATCCAACAATTCTGGATAATCGCAATGATCCGATAATGGAATGGAATAATCGGATTTTCTTCCAAAAGAGAAATTTGATTTTGCCCATCCGGAGAAACCTATTGTAATTGCGTCATATTTTGACTTCATTTGCTTTATGAATGGATTAGTCTCTGACATTAATGGACAGACCATGACCCAAGGTTTTTTGCCCAATAATCCTTTAGATTCTGCTTCGGTATGGCCCATTGCTTCCTTTAGGGGAACACCGAGTTTGTTGTGTAATTGGTTCATTTCCTTGACTGAATCATGATAGTATAGTGGCGCCCAGTGGCCAAAAAGATTCGATATCGTCTGGGCTTTGCCAAGCTGATAGCCCATTAGCAATACAGGTTTGCCCTTGTGGTATAATTCCGAGATGGTTTCGTTTACTTTTTTTATTGTATCATCTATTTTTGGAAAAACAAACTCTGGCTTGCCAAAGGTGCACTCCATTATCAGAGTATGGCATTTTGGTATTGTGGCGCCTTTTAGGAATCCGCGGTCTCTAGTGCAAATATCGCCAGTATAGAAAATGTCATGAAATAATGCCCCTCGAGCACCCAAAATGTGTCCAGAATCATAGAGCTTGAAATCATCCAAATGCTCCACATGATTGGATAGTGTTTTTCCTCTTAGAGATGCAATCTCCTTGGTTTCCCTTGTTGCCAAAACCAGGCCGTTGCTTCCATTTGGGAGATGGTCCGAATGGGCATGCGATACAAAGTTTACACAGTCAGGCATTGCAGTTTTTGGATCCAGGTTTACCGTTTTGTTATCCAGATTGCATACGATGCCGGTCTTTGTCATTTTGATTTTGCTCAAGCAATCAAAGCAAAATCTGCATCCGATTTAAGTCTCGGTTTTGATAAAACATTGACAAATTGTGTTACTAAAACCAAAAAAAATAGGAAAAAACGAGTGTCCAATCCACTTGGCTAGAATTCGAATCGGTACCACTGTACCGGCGCAAGAGAGCAAAATCAAGTAGCACTTGATCTACAAAACCCATTAACAATAATCAGAAACACAATAGAAATTCTCAAGATCAAATCCCCAGATACCGATAAAAAAACCAAGGAAAACTATGATAGAATAGAGCGGGCCACTACAAAAATGTCCCAGCAAATCCGAGATGTTTTGAATTTTGTCAGGACCAGCGAGCCAATAATGGAAAAGACATCGATTCTAGAAATTCTCAAAAACACCATATCCGGACTGGACATTCCAACAGACTCCAAGATAATTCTGCCAGAACAGGACGCCGAAGTATACGGAGATGCAAAACAGCTCGAAGTAGTATTTTCCAATTTGATACTAAATGCAATTCAGGCAAGCGAAAATGGCGGCAGAGTCATGATTCAAACTACAGAAACTGACGACCACACCATAATCGATGTAGTGGATAACGGCAAGGGAATTGAAAAGCAAAACCTGCCAAAAATATTTGAGCCATTATTTACCACAAAACAGCAAGGAACGGGGCTGGGCCTGCCAAGCTGCAAGTCTATAATAGAAAGCCATGGTGGCACAATAGATTGCTCCAGCATTCCAGGCAAGGGCACGGTCTTTACAATACGCCTTCCAAGATACTAAAAGCCTAAAATCACTGACATACACAACAAAATCATGAATCTTGGAATTTTGATCTCCGGGCGCGGAAGCAATATGGAGTCAATTCTAAAGGCAATAAAAAAGCAAAAAATTCCAATCATACCCAAAATAGTAATCTCTAATAATCCAGACGCAAAAGGGCTCAAAATAGCCCAAAAGCTAGGAGTTACAACCAAGGTCATCCAAAGCAAGGGCTTTGCAGGTACCAGATGGGAGTATGACCAAAAAATTATCCAAGCACTAGAAGAAAATGGCGTCACCCCAAAAAACGGCCTAGTCTGCCTTGCAGGCTTTATGAGAATAATCAGCCCCGAGTTTAGCGCCAAGTACAAGAACAAGATCATCAATATCCATCCTGCATTATTGCCATCATTTCCAGGACTGCATGCCCAAAAACAGGCACTAGACCATGGAGTGAAATATTCTGGGTGTACAGTCCACTATGTGGATTCCGGAGTAGATACAGGTCCTATAATTTTGCAAGAAATTGTTCCACTCAAGGACGGCGACACTGAAGAGACACTATCCAAAAGAATTCTGGCAAAAGAACATGTCGCATATGTCAAGGCAATAAAGCTAATTGCCACGGGAAAAGTCAGGATTTCTGGTAGGGCTACGAGTCGGGCCCGCTAAAAAAGTACAAAACGATTAGCTGCTTTTTGTTCCCATGGAATTTGTGCGGGACGTTTTTTTGCACATAATATGCCAGTCCATCAGATATGGAATAGTTCTTGTCTTTTATCTGCAAAAACCCATCACCTTTGATAATATAGTATAGCTCATCCGCATCATGAGGCGTTTGTGTGTCCTCTTCTCCAGGCTCTAAAACCAAGACTCCGGCCGCAATATTATCCCTGTTGATAAATGTGTGAAAATATTCATCAGAGTTTTTGATTTCCTCAATGTATTTTTTTACATCAAATTCTATTTTCATTTTTTCCTCTTTTTCTTTTTCTGCAGTCTTTTGATCATTAATGAAAATAGTGCACCGGCAGGAATTCCAATTATTGTTCCCATGCTAACATATGGCGCCAAAAAGAAATCCCCCAGCCAGACTCCGCCATCAGTTGTAAATTCCATAAAGGTTCTAGGCCTGAGCAAAACTGGCACGGTTTTGGAGGTGGTTTTTTGCTCCCCAGAATCATCAGAATATGTTACTTGCACCTCAAATGGAAGCTTGTGCTCTAGTGTTACAGGGCTGGGCGCAGTAATTACCTGGGTTTTAATCAAAATAGGCGTGTTTTTTTCTATTACAGAATACGTGTAGGAGGTTTGGCCACGTATAGTAACGTCTGATGGCGGAACTATCTGCAATATAACATCATGCAGTGTGATATCGCTTGATATCAGCTCCACATCAAATGGAAATTCGGCGTTCTCAAAAATGCTAGTCGGCGTTGTTGTCTTTAGCTGAATTTCCGGCTCGCCTTTTACCATGACAGGAATTGCAATGTTTTTTTGCAGTTTTGGCTGCGGGGTTTCGTTGTTGCTCAAAAGTATGTGGGAATAAATCGCATTAAGATAGTGATTACCAATTTCTGCATTGTTCTCTGCACTAAACTCTAGAGTGCCGCCAAACGAGCCTCCCTTGGACAGTCTTTGTGCGTGAATTGTCTGGTTTTTTGCCAAAATGTCCTGGTTTTGCGACTCTACAAAAAATGTCACATCCTGTTTGTCCTCCCAGCCGTTATTTTGCACAAATACAGACACTGCAAAGTCTCGCCCGGCAATGACAGAATCTGGATATTCTACGGTCAAGTCCATTGCACCGTCCATTGTTTGTTTTATGGTGGCAGCATCTGCATATGATATCCCAGCTAGGACTATAATTCCAAATAAAACTGCAATATATTGAATCAATTATTTCAAGTCGGCCTGGCCGTGTTTTTGCTTTAGCTGCTTTTGTCTATCTGCAAACTCTGAAATCTTGTCATGCTCTTTTTCCAGCTCCTCAAAGAATTTGTTTGAAAATCCGTTTTTATCAATAGGCAGTGTATCCTTTTTCATATTACAAAACGGTACAATGCGGAATTTAAGTTATTTTGAAGGTCTTGCGCCAAGCTCGGCAGTGATTTCTATAATCTTGCCGTCCCGGTTTATTTTCAATACCACATTATCGCCTACTGACTTGTTTTGTGCCAAGTACAGAATCAGATCATCAATGTCGCGTATCTCCTTTCCATCTAATTGTATTATGACGTCTGCTCCACGTAGTTCCTTGTTAGCATTGTATACCGCCTCTTGGATGCCTGCCTTTTGTGCTGGTCCGTCCTTGACTACAGTAGTCACTATAACACCATGATAGTTCTTGGCTAGTCCTAGCTGCTTTGAGATGTCAGGTGTCAGGCTGGTTCCAGATACTCCAAGCCATGGATTGTCATAGTGCCCCTTTTCTATCAAGGCTGGCACCACTCTTTTGATTGTGTTAGATGGTACTGCAAAGCCGATTCCAGAAAACTCGCCAGTCGTAGACTGGATTGCCGTGTTTATTCCAATTACTTGGCCATTAAGGTTTAGCATTGGTCCGCCAGAGTTTCCAGGATTTATTGCTGCATCTGTCTGGACCACGCCGGAAATTGAAAATCCTGCCTCTCTGTTTGGCAATAAACGTCCCACTTGGCTGATTATTCCAGTAGTCATAGTATCAGATAGTCCAAAGGGATTTCCAATGGCTACAATTTGCTGGCCTACCTCCAGATCATCAGAATTTGCAAGTGGTAATGGGGTAAGGGTTTCATCTGCAAAATCATCAGTTATTTGCAATACTGCAATGTCATTGAATGGGTCTGTTCCAACTACCTTGGCAGAATAGATATTGCCATCAACAAATCTCACATCGACTATTTGTGCGCCTTCGACTACGTGGTTGTTTGTGACTACGCGTCCATTATCATCATAGACAAAGCCAGAGCCTAGTCGCGATGATTCGCTTTCTAGCGGTGAGCCATTAACAATGATGTTATTGTTTACTGTAGAAACCTTGCTTGTTATTTGCACTACAGAGTTTTCCACGTTTTTGAACAGTATTGTAAGTGGGCTTTTCTGGTTTGGATTATCCGATATTGCGGCATATTCCAGTTTTGGTTGAGATGCTGGTGTAAGCTCGTCGATGGTTTTTTGTGGTTGTGTCTGCGTTGTTATTTTGTTTGTAAATCCAAAGTTTGTTGCAAATCCAGCAGCTGCCACTAGTGCAAGTGCGGCAACAATTCCAATCAAAACTTTTTCACGAGAATTCATATCACTGTTTGATCTGATTTTTGTCCAGCATCATCTATAACCATTACGTATGATTTGTCAATATCAAAAATCATGATTTTATCATTTGTGATTCAGGCTAATAATTCTGGATTAACATTGTTAATCTTTGCATAAATATTTGCAATTACAACAAACCACGACGAGAACGAACCCTAATTCAGATAGCCCTGTACTCTTCAATTCAATCGTTCTCGTCATTATTGGTTAAATTAAATTAGAATCAGCCCAGTATCATTTTGTTGTCCGGCACAAAAATCGATGGCTTGCTAGTTTCTGGCCTAGTACGAGAGCAAGTCAAAAAGACGGTAGAGGAGCTAAAATCACAGGCAATCCAGCCATGCCTTGCAACTATACTAATTGGCGATAATCCGGCATCTGCAACTTATGTAAAAAACAAGCAAAAGGCTTGCGCCGAAGTAGGAATCAAGACCAAAGATCACAAGATGCCATCTACAATATCCCAGTCGGAGCTAAACTCGTTAATTGATACTCTAAACCAAGACAAAGAAGTACACGGCATTTTGGTCCAGCTGCCATTGCCACCACAGTGCAGTGAATTTGAGACCACATCAAAAATTTCACCACTAAAGGACGTTGATGGCCTAACTCCACATAATGCCGGATTATTATCAATGAAAAAAGCAACACTCAAGGCATGCACACCTTCTGGAATAATGGAATTATTTGCGCATTACAACATACCATTAGAAGGAAAAAATGTCGCAATCATTAATCGCAGCAACCTAGTAGGCAAGCCTCTAATCCACATGTTACTGGAAAAAAATGCCACCGTTACTATAGTTCACTCCAAGACCAAGAACTTGGCAGATGTCTGCAAAAAATCGGATATCATAATTACTGGTGTTGGAGACAGGGCAAAATTCACACTAACCCCAGAAATGATCTCAGATGGTGCCATAGTTATCGATGTTGCAACAAGCAGGCTAGATGGCAAGCTGGTTGGCGATTGCGATTTTGAAAAGATAATCCAAAAGGCGTCCTTTGCCTCTCCAGTCCCAGGCGGAGTGGGCCCCATGACAATTGCAATGCTTTTAAAAAACACCACAACTGCGGCATCAATGAGCAATGGCAGAAACTAAGCAAAACATCCGCAAGCAGTTTTTGGAAAAACGCGACTGGATTTCAGCTGATCTAATGGAGATATCCAGCAAGCAAATTCGAAAAAGTCTTGGCAGAATAGAACAGTACAGAAAGGCTCAGACAATAGCATGTTATCATTCCACTGGAAGCGAGGTCCGCACGCACGAGATAATGCAGGAAATTCTCAGTCACGGTAAGGTACTTGCATTGCCACGAGTCGAAGGAGAAAATCTAGTGTTTTGTGAGGTCAAAAAATTCGAGGACCTGGAAAAAGGAGAATTTGGTATAATGGAGCCAAAGCAATATTGTAAAAAAATAGACAACTTCGACCTAGTCATTGTGCCAGCAGTTGCCATGGCAAAGAACGGCCAAAGGCTAGGATATGGAATGGGATTCTATGACAGATTTTTGTCAGACAAAAAAATACCAACCATAGCTTTGGCATATTCTCAATCAATTGCAAAAAATATACCTCATGAAAAAGATGATGTCAAAATATCCATCATAGTAACAGAAAACGAAATCATACGATCAGACGTATCGTAAGCCTTTTTTTCCAATATCCATTCTGCAGTATTTGCTGGACCATTGTATTTTTTGTACTGCCAAATATGTATTTGATATTGCATTGGATAATGTATCGCCAAGTGCCGTAACGCCAAGGACTCGGCCTCCATTGGACAATACAGTATTATTTTCAAGCTTGGTTCCGGCATGAAACACCATGGTGTTATCGCCAGTGGCATCATCAATTCCAGATATGGGTTCGTTTTTTGGATAAGAGTCCGGATAGCCCTTTGATGCCAATACAACACATACTGCGGTTTTATTTTTCCACAATACTTGTCCCAAAGAACTCAGTATACTTTTTGATGCTGCATGCAAATATTCGTACAAGTCCGAGTCCATTCGCATCAGTATAGGCTGGCATTCGGGATCACCCATTCTTGCGTTAAACTCCAAAACGTACGGCTTTCCGTCCTGTATCATTATGCCAGCATACAAAAACCCAGAAAACTCTATTCCCTCTTTTTTCATCGAAGAGACGGTTTTTTCTATAACATCTCTTTGGATTTGCCTTGCCAGCTCATCAGTGATTATCCCAGTTGGAGAATATGCACCCATTCCACCGGTGTTTGGACCTTTATCATCATCAAATATGCGCTTGTGGTCCTGGCTTGTAGCCATTGGAATGGCAGTTGTACCATCACATAATGCGATATAGGATGCCTCTATTCCGTCGATTCTTTTTTCAATTACTATTTTTGCGCCAGCCGAGCCGAATGAATTTTTGACCATCATTTCATCAATTGCAGCTAGTGCCTCCTTGGCATCATCACATACGATAACTCCTTTGCCGGCAGCAAGGCCATCGGCTTTAATCACAACTGGATAGTTCAGCGAATTTACGTAATTTTTTGCATCTACATAATTATCAAATATTCCAAAAGGTGCAGTCGGGATGCCATTTCTTTGCATGAATTGCTTTGCCCAGATTTTGCTTGATTCTAGTTGCGCTGCCTTTTTTGTTGGGCCAAATATTGGTAGGCCTTTTTGCACAAACAAATCCACTATTCCTTTGGACAGAGGAGCCTCAGGACCTACGACAGTAAAGCAATTGTTTGTCTTTGCAAATTCCGCCAAAGATTCAATGTCTTCTGCCTGTATGGGTATGTTGTTTTTTGTTCCCCCGTTTCCAGGTGCAAAAAATACTGCATCTACATGCTTTGATTGAGCTAGTTTCCATCCAATGGCATGCTCGCGTCCGCCAGAGCCAACAACTAGAACATTAACCAACAAATCCAAGCTCGCGCCCTCGTATATAATCGAAATATCCTAAGCTTGCTTTATAAAATCAGATCACGGATTTCACAGCGTTGCAACTGGAAAAGGAATTCAATTCTAAAAAAATCGAAGAGCAGGTTCGCACTCATTTATCAGATATTGATTTGCAAAAAATGATTACAGATTCAAAAAACGGCAAGCCAATTGTATTCATCGAAGGACCACCTACCATGAACGGGATTCCTCATGCCGGTCACCTCCGAGGCAGAATCATCAAGGATCTTTGGTATAGATACAACACGCTAAAGGGCCACAAAATAACATTCAACGCAGGCTGGGATACGCAAGGACTCCCAGTTGAATTGCAAGCAGAAAAAGAACTAGGAATCACCGGCGGAAAGACAGAGATTCTCAAGTCATTTGGTATAGAAAAACTAGTAGCAGAATGCAAAAGACTAGTCCACAAGTATAATGAAAAATGGGTCGAAGTCGACAAGCTGCTCGGCATGTCGTTTAACCAAAATGACGCATACTGGACCTACAAGGACGAGTTCATTGAACGGGAATGGCAATTCTTAAAAAAAGCGTATGAAACTGGAATTCTCACCGAAGGATATCGAGTAGTAGCGTACTGTCCAAGCTGCCAAACATCCCTGTCTCATGCAGAGGTAAACCAGGGATACGACATTGTACAGGATCCATCATTATACTATAAGGTAAAGCTGGAATCAGAGGACGCATTTTTGATTGTCTGGACTACAATGCCATTTACACTAGTAACTGATGCAATGGTCGGCCTAAATCCAGAAGAAAACTATCACTATGTGCAAGTGGAAAACGAAACATGGGTAATAGGTGAAAAAAGACTAGAAGAATTTGCAAAAGAAGTAAAGCTGGAAAATCACACCATTACAAAAACCGTCAAGGGCGCAACATTTGAGGGCAAAAAATACATCCATCCATTGTTATCAGAAATTCCAAAACTTGCAGAGCTTGCAAAAAATCCCCTGTATCACATTGCAGTATCTGAAGACTTTGTCGACCCAAGCACCGGAAGCGGCCTAGTACATTTGGCGCCGGCAAACGGTGAAGAAGATTACAATATAGCGCAAAAAAGAAAGACTCCTATTTTTTCGCCAATTGACGATGAGGTAAAGTTCACCGCCGAGGCTGGCAAATACGCAGGCATGTTCGTGCGTGATGCAGACAGGTCTGTAACTGAAGATGTCAAGCTAAATGGTGCTCTAGTCAAAATAGGCAGAATCAAGCACAAGTATCC
This sequence comes from Candidatus Nitrosotenuis sp., assembly GCA_046092065.1. Taxonomy (GTDB): domain Archaea; phylum Thermoproteota; class Nitrososphaeria; order Nitrososphaerales; family Nitrosopumilaceae; genus Nitrosotenuis. The sequence goes on from JBJTCW010000083.1 coordinate 15,869, forward strand.
GCTTTGCTGGCGTTCGCACCACCCAATTGTATGGCTTGCAAGAAGGGAATTTTTCTACATGTTGGACAAGCTTGACAATAAAGCAATCGAGGCAGCAGAATCTGTAGAATACTTTTTTGATCAGCCAAAAAACCGATTCCTAGGTATAATCAAAGAAAAGCATCCTTGGTGCATCTCTCGCGAAAGATTCTGGGGTTGTCCTTTACCAATATGGAATTGTAAATGCGGTCATGTAGAAAGACTGTTCACAAGAAAAGAAATACTAGATGTAGCAACGGATTTGCCGGATGGACCAAATTTTGAACTACACAGACCATGGATTGACAGAATAGGAATAAAATGCAAAAAATGCGGCGCGCAAATGGAGCGAGAAAAGTTTGTCTTGGATACATGGCACAACAGTGGTTCTGCACCATATTCATCACTGACTGACCAGCAATATTCCGATGGAATTCCGGCGGCATTTTTGACAGAGGGAATTGATCAGACCAGGGGCTGGGCCTACACCTTACTGATTGAAAATGTGATTCTAAACAACAAGCCAGTCTCACCATATTCCGCATTTTTGTTCCAAGGCCATGTCCTGGATAAAAACGGCAACAAGATGAGCAAAAGTCTTGGAAATGTCATGGATGGCAAAGAAATGCTAACGCAATACCCAGTAGACTTGATTCGATTCTATTTCATCTGGAAGTCCAGTCCTATTGAGCCAATTAATTTCAGCACCGATGAAATGATGTCAAGGCCGTACCAAATCATCAATACTCTATATCACATTCATCTGTATTACAAGCAAAACAGCGAATACGACAAGTTTGACCAAAACACGCACACAATACAACAAGCAAAGCAGAAAAACCAGCTTGGCTCGCCAGACATTTGGATTTTATCCAAGCTACAAAAGCTAATCAAAGACGTACAGCAGAATAATGATTCCTGCAAGTTCCATGAATCAGCTAGAGCGCTAGAAGATTTCATCATAAATTCTCTCAGCCAGGTCTACATTCCAATTACAAAGGCAGAGCTCTGGGATGAGGACAATTCCAAAACAGACAGGCGTTTTGCAATTTATTCAATATTGCATAAAATTCTCAAAACACTAGATGTCCTGATTCATCCATTATGTCCATACACCAGTGAGTATCTGTACCTGACAACATTTGGCAAGGACAGCATTTTACTGCAGAGCTGGCCTGCGCCAGAATCTGATCTTATCAATGACACCATTGAAGAGTCATTTGATCTGATGAAGGAATCAGTATCAGTATCATCGGCTGCAAGAATGAAGGCAAAGCTGAAACGACGATGGCCATTAACTGATGCAGTTGTTTGTGTTGCGCCAGGCCAAAAGCTAAAGCTGGAATCACTATCAGAGTTGTTATTATCCCAGATGAATGTCGAATCATTCACTGCAGTAGAGTTGCAAAACAGAGCAGGCCTTGAATTAATCTCTGAAATGCAGCAAAAGAAAATCCCAATAAAACCACTAGTAGAGATGGACCGCAAAAAAATAGGCCCCAAGGCAAAACAGCACATGGGTGCTTTGTTGTCTGCATTTTCCAATACAAAACCAGAACAAATAGTGGATAATCTGCTAAAGCAAAAATCCCACACCTTTGATGTTGGTACAGAAAAGATCACGCTAGACCTAGAAGACTTTGTAGTATCATTTGACGCTCAGGATGGCTATGCCTATTCACAGCGTGATTCCCTGATTGTCTTTATCTCTACTACTAGAAACCGCGAGATGATGGCTCGAGGCCTGGTTAAAGACCTGGCCCGCAGGCTCCAAACTCTACGAAAAGAGCGAGGCTACAACCCAACAGACATTCTCAATTGCGCTCACATCCTAGATCTAGATGCAGAATCTCTAGAAATGGCAAAAGAAAAGTCAAAAGACTTGGCATTCCTAGTGCGAGTAAAATCAGTCGACTTCGATTCGGCTCCGCAAACCAAAGACGATGACATCGATGGTCAAAAGATCAGAATTTGGATAGAGTAGTAAGCTAGCTTTTGACAAATATCTGGGGTTAAATATCAAAATCACCATACTATACCATGGTAAAGCAGATTAGCCTAGATGCATGGCAGACACAGCACCTAGAGGAGCTGCTAAAAAAAGGAGCAAGCATTGTGACAAAGACAGGCACTCCAATTATTTTGTACAGACAAACACTAGAAG
>JBJTCW010000084.1:0-21422 GCA_046092065.1 Candidatus Nitrosotenuis sp.
GAATGTTTTCCCGAAGCAATGCTCCGCCTCCTCCCTTGATCAAATATTTTTTAGAATTAATCTGGTCGGCACCGGCAAAGAGCATAGGAACCATAGTTGTGCGTGGAGATAACGTAGTAATGATATCTCCTCCACCAGCATAAGTGGTGTCTGAGTTATGGGTCGCGGAACTCCATCAATGGGGCTTTTTACAAGAAAAAAGCCTCACATCAGATGCAGAAGATGTGGAAAGAACTCTTATCATAAAAGACAACATAGATGCTCTAGCTGTGGCTTTCCAGATGCAAGAATCAGAAAATATTCTTGGATCAAATGGTACGCCTAAATGGAACTAGCGCTAGTCATTAGTTCTCTAGCAGGCGCCGCAACCGCTGCAACAATTAACAGATTTCCTAAAGGTAAAAACAAGATTCCTTTGATGGGTGCCAATTCTCACATTAGAGCACAAATCGAGACACTCCGAACAGAAAAAGAGATTTTGCAAAAGACAATTTCACGATTATACGGCGAGCCTACAACACTTACCAAGGTTCAAGTTGACAAATTATTATCAAGATACCAATACCAGCTTGGCGTAATTTTGGCCAAAATTGAGAAACTAGAGGCCGCATCCAAATATCCAGACCTTGGCCCATTGGGCGATGGTCTGATGACATTGATGGACCAAAAACTATCCGCGCTGGACAAAAGACTGGCAGACATTTCATCAAAAATCCAAGTATCTCAAACAGCTCAGCTGGAAAAGCCAGAGCAAAAAATAGAAACAAAGAAGGAAGAACTACGAAAAGAAGTCTTTGAGAAACCAGTCGTTCAAGCCAAACCGGAAATTGTAACCAGTCAAAACATTGAGGAATTGATCAAGTCATTTGCTAAACCAGGTAAGAGAATTGAACTTACCACAATGACTGAAATTCCAGACGTGCCTTTACCACCAGTCGAGATTGAAACCAGAGTTGAGCCTGCAGTAGATACGCCAGAAGTCAAAATCGACGCCATGGCCGAAATTATTCATGCTCCAGAAATGATACCAGTCATGGAACAAAGACAAGAGATAATCCAGCAAGTTGCAGAAACAGTCAAGCCATTCATAACAGAGCCAATTGACATTGAACAAAAAGTAAAGGCAGAACCACCAAAGCTGGAATACAAACAGCCAGAGCCAGAAAAGAAAAAGCCGAAAATAAACTTGCCAGAAGAGCCAGAAGTCGAAGATGACGAAGATGATTTAGATTCCATTAAACGCGAAATAATGAAAACCCTATCAAAGCTAGAGCAAGCCGAGGTAGAATAATGTCATATGATGATGCCATAGAGGCATTATCCAAGGACGCCCTCAAATTTGTAAAAAACAATTCTGTTTTGGGTCTTGGCAGTGGTCGGGCAGCAACTGCATTTGTAAAAGAGCTTGGCAAATACATCAAAAAGAAAAAGCTGAACATCAAAGCAGTCCCAACATCTCTGCAGATCAAGCTAATTGCAGAGCAGGCAGGAATTCATCTCATATCCGCTGATCAGATTGAAAAAATCGATGTTGTTTTTGATGGAGCTGACCAGATTGACTCTAAAAAATATTTGATCAAGGGAGGCGGTGGGGCGCTATTGCGAGAAAACATTCTGATTTCATCTGCAAACAAAGTTGTGATAATGGCAGACTCGTCAAAGTTTGTGAAAAATTTCAATAGAACAGTTCCAGTCGAGGTTCATCCATTCGCAAGAAACACAGTTAGAAAGTTTCTCAAAAAATTAGGTGGCAAGCCTCAAATCCGTACAATAGAACGTGGCTATCCATTCATCACTGAAAACGGCAATATCATTTATGATTGCGACTTTGGCACCATCAAGTCCCCAGGCTCACTTGCGCTCAAAATAAAGCAGATTCCAGGCGTGGTCGAGGCTGGGATATTTGAGAAAAGACCTGACGTTATCTACAAGGCCAAAGAAAACGGCAAGTTTGATATTATTTAGATCTGCTGACCAGCTTTCCGTGGCCTAGTTTTCCAACAATTTGCATGTCTTCAGTTACCAGCTTGCCTCGAACCATTGTAGTTATTGGCCAGCCCTTTAGCTTCCATCCCTCATACACAATATAATCAGAGAATGCTCCAAAGAACTCGGAGCTTACTGGCTGCTCTTTTTTGAGATCAATTAGGACAATGTCTGCATCTAGTCCCTTTTGGATTGCACCTTTTGTAGACATGTTAAAGATTTTTGCTGCATTGCCACTGGTAAGATGCGTCAATTGCTGGAGGTTTATCTTGTTCTTGTTTACTCCTTCAGATAACAAGATAGGTAGCGATGTTCCAATTCCAGGAAATCCTGCGAGTGAAGACCAGACATCTGTGCCAACTTTGAGTTTTAGTCGATTTGCAACATGATCTGTTCCTATTGTATCGATTATACCACCAGACATTGCAGACCAGATTTTTTCATTATCAGATATAGTTCGGATTGGCGGCATCACTTTGGCAAGATAGCCGTTTTGTTTTTCATACGATAATGTCAGATAATGCGGACAGGTCTCGACAAAGATCTTGGTTCCCTTTTTTCTTTCTTGCTCTATTGCATCCAGCGCTTGTGTAGAACCAATATGTACAAAATAGATTACAGTTCCAAATTCTCTAGCAATTTCACAAACCTTTTTGATGCTTTTTGCTTCTGAGTCAGGCGGCCTGCTTTGCGACCAAGCTCCAAGGCCGTCCTTGTTGTCTTGCTTTGCCTTTTTGATTCCGCATTCGCACATTTGATAGTCTTCTGCATGAACTAAAACCGGACAACCAAGCTTTGCGGCATTTTGGCACACCTTTTGAATTGTTGCAGTTTCGAGCTGGACTTGGGCATCAAAAAGCGTGCTAGATCCTGGGTCCATGTCCATGTAGACGTGGCCGACCTCGCCGCCTAGATTCATGTAGATTTTGAATGAGGTAATTGCGTTTTCTGTGCAGTATTGCATTTCATCTGCTTGCTTTTCATCAAAGATTGTAGCGTGAATTGTGTAATCGATATAGTGATTAGATTTTGACGCTTTTAGCTGGTCTTGCAGATATTTTTTGTAAGAGCGTCCCAGCCTCAGCATTCGCATCATTGTTGTGACCCCACCCAATGCAGCAGCTCTGGACTCTGTCTTTGCGGCTTCTTCTATTGGTGAATAGACTCCATAGTGAACATGTGTGTCAATCAATCCTGGGATGGCCACTAGGCCTTTGCCCTGGACTTTTTTGTCACAAGCAGGAATATCCGTTGTAAAATCAGAAATCTTGCCGTCGTTGATCACAATGTTTCGCTCTATCATTCCCTTTGGCGTGATTGCTTTGGCATCAACGATTACACAGTCTACTGTCAACTGGTATGATTCAAAATAGTCTGGCTATTATTCTTTGATTACCAGCTGGATTGGTATGCCAGCTGCTTTTTGGACAACTTGTCTATTCTGAGTTTTTCCGAGTCCAGTGCATCTTGCGCTATTTGGTTGTCGATTTGCTGCGGAACCGGATAAACTTGTGGCTTGAGTTTTTTATGATTTTTTAAAATATACAGTATAGAATATAGTTGATTTGAGAACGACAATGCCATTATCTCTGGCGGGTGGCCTTGTGATGCAATCAGATTTGCCACTCGCCCTTTGCTGACCAGATAGATCTTTTTGCGGTTTGGCAAGATACATTCGTCTAGGTTTGGCCTGACCTGTCTGGTCTTTTGTGATAAAAGGAATTTTGCGTCAATTTCCACATCAAAATGGCCTACATTACCAACAACTGCTCCACCTTTCATGGATAAGAGATGGCTTTTGGTTATGATGTCTCGCATGCCTGTGCACGTGATGAAAATGTCGCCCATCTTTGCAGCCTGGCTCATCGGCATTACTTCAAAGCCATCCATGTGGGCTTCCAGTGCCTTTATTGGATCAACTTCGGTAATGATGCATTTTGCTCCCATTCCTTGGCATTTTTTTGCCACTCCTTTTCCAAGCCATCCGTATCCAGCTATTACTGTTTTCTTTGATGCAAAAAGCAGATTCATTGCCTGCAAAAATCCATCAATTGTGGATTGTCCAGTGCCATACTGATTATCAAACAGTGTCTTTGTTTTTGCGTCGTTTACTGAGATTATTGGGTATCTCAGATTGCCTTGTTTTTGCATGGCTTTGTAACGAGTTATGCCAGTTGTGGTCTCTTCAGTGCCGCCAAGAATTTTGAGCTTGGCCTTGTGTGCCTTGATGTGCAAGTCTCCGCCATCATCCGTTATGATTTGAGGTTTGGATTGTATTACTTGGTTTTGGCACCAGTCATATTCTGATTTGGTTTGATTCGACCAGGCAAAGATCTCTATTCCTTGCGATTCTAGAAAGGCTGCAACACTGTCTTGTGTGGTAAGTGGGTTGCCACCGCAACAGACTACGTTTGCTCCAAGCTCTTTGAGGCCCATCAGTAATACCGAGGTTTCTTTTGTTATCTGCAGGCAGATGCCAAGTTTTGTGTTTTGGAGTGGTTTTGATTTTTTTAGATTTGTTATAGAATGGTTCAAGATTTGCATGTGGGATTTTGCCCATTCGTATTGGATTTTTCCCTTGCCTGCCAAAGAAGAATCCTTGATTTTGCTCAATTACAGTACGGTGTGTTTGGCTCAAGATAATGATTTGTTAAAGACTAGAAATAGAGCCTAGGGTTTTTGGTAGTTGAGGGCTGGTGGCTTAGTGGTATAGCGCTGCATTCGCAATGCAGAAGTCGAGAGTTCAATTCCCTCCCAGTCCACTATTTTATGCCAAACTATGCCATTTTCATAGAAATTAGCAGAAAGTTTTAAGATCAAAAAAGGCCATAATGTAGGCATTGAAACCTGATGTTGAGACCGATTTTGAGCTGAATGTGTCTCCAGAATTCATTGCGGATAGTATCAAAAATTCGTACAGGCAACACAAGAAAAGTGGGCCATACACAAGAGATGAGAAAACAAAAAGGCAGAATGAGATCTATAGACTTCACTTTGAGTACGGATACTCAGCAAGGAAAATTGCAGAATTGATGAAGGTTAATCGAAATACAATAAATTCCGACATACAATATTGGTATTCCAAAGTAATACAGAAAAACGAAAGTACGGATCTTGATGCTCTAATAATGCATAGACTCGAACGACTAGAGATACAGAGGACAAGAGTAAGAGAGATGTTGGATAAAACAGATGATTTTCAACAGAAAATAACAATTGAAAAGATGTTATTTGATATTGAAACAAAGATTCTACAGATTAATGTAAAAATTGTCAATTCGACATTAAATACGCATGATCATTTTATTGATTACATTAACACGTGGATGGAAGAGCACAAACTCAAAAAGTCTGACTTTATTCTTACTGAGAACTATCACATCAGGCTTCGAGAAAATACTGCAAAACTGCTAATTGAAAAGATTCGATTCAATTTCAATAACAAAATGCCATACAAAAACAAGAATTTCACATATCAGAATATTCTGTATGACCAAGTTCAACAGCTAGCAAATTTCATCTCAGACAGGAGAAAAGAAATCGGATTTGACATACCACATTTGAGGATAAATAGATTGATACCACATCACTAAGAGAAAAAATTCTTGCACTAACTCCTGATCAGAGAAGAGAACTTGGTATAAACAAGTCCACTCTGTGGTACATTAAACGCAATCTAAATGACGGAAAAACCATCAAAATTTATGATAAAATTTCATCTAAACTAAATCATTTGAATGCCGTTTGAACCCATTTTATCAAATGATCATAAAATCAATAATATTCTCAAATAGGCGTCATTTGAGCCCGTTTGAGGTTTTCATTTGAATAAACGTGCGTAGAGTTTATCGTTTTTTATGATAAATTTAGTCTAAATGAGCGTCAAATTTATGATAAATGAAGTCTGTTTAGATGAGTCATTTAGACGTCAGGAGCAATATCCTAATTGGCTAATGATTTATCTAAATGATTTAGAACTTAATTCTGTTGATCCCAGAATCTTTGTTGGAAGACATTGCCACTCACAGATGTCTTTTGTTTATTGGCGGAATGTTAGCAATGTTTGAAACAGATTCAGTTTTTTCTTGTGGATTTTTAGTCAGGGAAAACACCACGCCAGAAATTATGCCTGCCACAACTATTGCCGCAATTATTCCAAAGAGCATAGTTTTGTTCATGGATGAACCTAAACAAGCTCCAATGATACTAGCTGTGCGCCTTGTTTGTTAGTATAACCTAAAAGTGTTCCCTGTTTTGTTGCAGTTATGCTTGGAAATACATGTGAATCCAGATCAAATTGCTTTTTGTCTAGTATTTTGCCGGATCTATCAAGTGCATAGACGTTTAATTCCATTTCATATTCTTTACCTGAGCTCCAGACATTGTCTGTAGTCTGATAGTCCTTTAGCATCATAAATGAAACCCAGACATTATCGTTTTCGTCTACGGTCAGGGCTGCACCATTATGCAATGGGGCCATATAATCGGCTGAAAATAGTGAGGTTGGTTTGCTCCAAGTCTTTCCATTATCATCAGAATTGACGTAATAGTAACCCATCTTTCCATCCTCACCCGCTCCAGTAAAGTATGAAACGTGTAACCTGCCTTGGCTGTCAAACTTGATGCCAGGACCAATCGAGATACAACCGTTAAACATGTATTGTTTTTCTTGTACTCTAACAGGTTCGCTCCATTCCAATCCCCTTCCACCATCGACAGAATGTGCAACTACGATATCACGAGCAGTAGAGTATTTGTTTGGAAGCTCAGTCAGTCCTTTATCGTATGCTTCTTTGCCAGCAGGGTCATATGACGCTAGTGCTTTTAGATATTCGGTATCATTGTAATTGTTTAGATATTTTACGTGCTTGTTATGTTCAGGATCATTTGGTGCTGCATATTCCCTATCGCTGGTACGCCATGCAAAATAGATCTCACCATCTGGACCTACTGTTGACGCAATATCACAGCACTGACACATGTCTTTGTCCAAGATGAATTGTTGGAATGTCTTGCCTCCATCTTCGGATCGTAACACTGGCATTTGGGTGACAAGATCCACGTTATCAGTACGATACGTGATCTTTGTACCATTTTCATCGTTAAATTCGACAAACTCATTATTGATATATGGAATCACGATGGTGCCAGTTTTTGAGACAGCCAGTTCAGGAAAGAGTTTTTCACTTGTTGGAAGGCCTTTTGCAGGATCTATTGCAGGTTCAAAGCTGCTACCACCATCAAGAGATTTTGCAAGACGTATATTCGTCACCCCATAAAAATTAGGATCTTCTTGAATTTGCTGCCACTCCACATAGACTTCGCCGTTTGGACCGAACTGCATCGGATTTGTATATCCACCAGAAGTTGCATCTCCGGTTTTGTCATTTACCTTCGTTGGTTCTGAGAATGTGTTGCCATTGTCGGAGGATTTGATAAGAAACACGTCTGATGCTTCATTTCCATGCAAGTCTTTTTGTCCAGTTCCTTTGTAATAGCTGGCATAAATTATACCAGTCTTCGGATTTATACTTAGTGAGGGGTCGGTAGCATTCAGTATTGTTTTTGTGCCTAGAACCTTAATTGACGGGTTTTCAATTTTTTGAGTTTGGGCAACGTTAGATAGTTTAGATTGATTTTCAGATAATTCAGATTGATTGTTGGTTGAATAAAAAATAAAAAATGTTGCAACGGTTGCTACTATGATCCCTGCAGAAGCGGCGAGAACTAGCTTTTTCATGGTTTATTCATTTCTTATTACGTTACCGTATCTGTCTAGGTCTTGCCAGGTTGTTGAGGAATCTAGTTTTGATTTTTTCAGTCTGTCAGAATCATGCCAATTGATTTTCTTGTCGTTGCGTTGTTGCTCTAGTGTTGATTTTATGTGTTCTTTTGCTTGTTTGATTTGAACATCGCTTAACGGTTGGTATCCATCGCACTCAAAGGTAAACTTGTCCACAAATGCCCTACCGCTTCCACCTACTGGAGTATAGGTAAATACACCATCATAGAGAGTGTCGACTTTGTAATCAGTTACTTTGCAGTTTTGATACTTGAACGCGCGTATTGGTGTTCCATCTTCAATCAAGGCTACGTAAAAATCGTTTTGTGAATACTTCATAGAATATGCAGTATCTCTCATTTCCCATACCGTATCCACCATGTCATACAGCATCTTGTGCTTTTGCGTAACCAAACCTTCTAAAACAAACGAAGGTTTTGTCTGGGAAGCAACTGTAAATCCTTCTGTTTCGTCACCCGCACCGCTAGATGTAGTCTGTCGTGCTCGGTTAAATCCAGAAAGCTGTGAGTAATAGGTAAAGTCCTTGCTATGAAGAATGCCTTGCGATGATTCATAGACTACAGTAAGACCCACATCGTGCGCAGTCTGATAAGCCATCTTGGTCTTGTTGGAAGAAGGATTTGGATTTGCGTCCGTTGACTTGACATCATGTTCCCCATGATCATCACTTTTTTCCGTTTCTTTTAGCTCATGAAATGCATATGCGTTGTTTGCAGACAGTGTCAATACAAGAGAAACACTTGCAACTAGCAGTAGAATCCATACTTTGTTATCCTGTGTCATTGTGTAGATCGAAAATAGTTTTGTAGATAAGATAATTGGTAGATTTTCAAAATGTTCTATGAACATTTAGCGAATATTCTATAGTATGTTTGGTAAATGGACCAATTTCATTATCAATGAATTTGTAGGTGCGTGAAATACAGGAGAATTTGGATTTTGAAGCAACCCAACAACAGAGCAGAAACAGTTCTACTAAATATCAAAAACAGTCCAGGCATAAGGCATAGAGAGCTAGTAAAAGCCACTGGAATACCAAATAGCACAATTGGGTATTATATCAAAAAACTAGAAAGAAATCAGTCAATATCAATATCTAGAATTTCTAACTCTCGTAGATTTTTTATGCCTGAATTGTCTGAAATTGAACGTCTTGTCATAGGAATGCTTCGTGGAAAAAACACTGGAAAGATTCTACTTGCCTTGGAAAAAGGTGAAATGACGTTTTCCTCACTCGTGGAACACCTAAAAACTCATCCATCTACAATTTCCATAAATCTAAAAAAACTGATCAGTGTAGGACTGATAGAAAAAATCGGCAGAGACCGATTTACCATAAAAAACAAAGAAAACATCGTGGAAACAATTTTTGAGTTCAAATCAGTAACCATGTTTTTTGTTAGCTTGTTGTTTTATAGTACATTCCAGAGTTCTACCAATTTTGTTTTATTTGATTTAGGTGCAGGAGTATGATGAAGCAGATTCCTAGTTTCTGCGGCATGTCATAATGAGGTGAATGGCGTTGCACCAAAGAGCGTTATTTACCTCATTTTTCTTTTTCATTCTTTGTGTTATGGTACAACCAGCATTTGCTGAGACGATACAATATCAGGCACTAGGTATTGACGGAAAACAGGTAAACCTTGCCGATTATCACGGTAAGGCGGTAATGCTAAACGGATGGGCAACGTGGTGTACATCCTGCAAAGAGGAAATGCCAAAACTTGAAAAACTCCACCAAGAATTTGAATCACAAGGCTTTACTGTTATTGGAGTAAGTACGGACAATAGATTCAGTGATGGTAAGGTAGTGGCAGTTGCTGAACAAAGAGGTGTAACCTATCCAATATGGAGAGATCCTGATGATCGCTTTACGCCAACATTTAGAGCAATAGGATTGCCCCATACAGTATTGTTTGATCGAGATGGAAATGTCGTACAGGTATGGAAAGGCGAATTTAATCCTCTATCTGATGAATCCAAGCATTACGTCAATGTTGCGCTTGGAAATTTAAAATCAACTGAACTCAAAGATGTTAAAATCCAAGATGTTGGGTTTGTCGTTGCATTCACAGCTGGTATTCTAAGCTTTCTTTTGCCTTGCGTGCTTCCATTAATTCCAGTTTATGTTACCTCAATTACAGGTTTGAGTCTAAAAGAGATTTCAACAAGCCAAGAGGGTTCATCTAACATAAACAATCTGAAAATGAAAAGATCCGTTATCATCAATGGTGGCTTATTCATTGCTGGGTTTTCAACAGTATTCATGGCAATGGGGGCTTCAGTCGGTTTTGTAAGCTCGTGGTTTATCGATTCTTCGATCTGGATTGAAAAAATAGGCGGCATTTTGCTAATCATGTTCGGACTACACTTAGCTGGTTTGTTACGCATTCCGAAAATCGAACGACGTATAGGATTGAATTTTCCAAATAGTTCAAAGCGCGTTGGGCCTTATGTTATAGGAATGTCTGTTGGTGCAGGCTGGTCACCATGTCTGGGCCCAGTTTTGGCAGGAATTTTAGCTCTAGCAGCTGCAAGTTCATCCGCCATAACTGGGGCATTACTACTTGGTGCCTATTCCTTAGGCCATGCCATTCCATTTATCATATGTGCAATAGCATTAGACAGATTTGTTCTAGTAATCAAAAAATTACAAAAACGAATGAAGTTAATTGAGAGAATAACTGGTGGATTAATGATCGGTATGGGAGTCTTGCTTCTGAGCGGTACATTTTCTATTTTGAGTTCTATTTTTGCCAAGGACATCATACCTCAGAACTTACAAGTAGAACTACAGAAAGCCTAGAGATTTAATTTACAGTCTGAAATTTCTGCCAGTTTTTCAAACGATAGTGAACCAACAAGTCTTGTTCCATTAGCCAGCTCCCAAGTCGGGTAAGACGTTATCTGATTATTTTTGCAAATCTCTGTTTGCCCTTTTCCATCAGACGTAGAACATTCCACATAATCTAGATATTTCTGAGAAGCACCAAACATTTTCTTTTGTTCCTGACAGTGTGGACACCAAGATGCACCATACATTTTGATATTTTTTTGATTCAGACACATGACAAAAGCATCGTATTTTCCTTCAGTATTGGGCATAAAGACAAAGATCAGAAATCCAGCTGAAACCAAAGCCAGGCCAACAAGTAGCAATAATCTTCTTTTCAAATTTTGCCCTGAACTAGTCTAAAAAGGTCAAATGGCGTGTCTCTGTCTTTTTGAATTTTCTAAAATCTGTCTCTGACTAGCCCAAAAAAGGTCAAACGGAGCCTCTCTGTCTTTACCCCCCACGAAATATGCGAGCAAGTAAATTTGAACCACATTAGTTCAGATTTGTCAGTACTTTGAATTCCATCTCTTCAACATCAACGAGCTACCAGTAACAGAAACCGAGCTTGCAGCCATGGCAAGACCAGCAATTGCAGGATACAGCAATCCAAGGCCTGCAACTGGAATCAAGGCAATATTGTACAAAAATGCATAGGCAAGATTCTGCTTTATTTTGGATACTGTTTTTTTGCTTACCTCAAATGCAAAAACCAGACTCTTTAGATCATTTCTAACCAGAACAACCTTGCCTGCCTCTATCGCAATATCAGTTCCTGACCCAATAGCAATACCAACATCTGCCACAGCAAGCGCTGCAGCGTCATTGATTCCATCTCCAACCATTACAATTTTTGATCCTTGCTCTTGCAGTTTTTTCACTTCATTTGCCTTGTCAGACGGCAAGACATTTGCAATCACATTTTCTATTCCAATTTGCCTAGCTATTGCATTTGCAGTATTGGAATTATCACCAGTAAGCATGACCAGACTCATTCCCTTTTGCCTTAGTTGTCTTATCACAAACTGGGCCTCGTTTCTCGGCGTATCTTGTATGCCAACCATGCCAATCAGCCTCGAATCCACCGACACGAGAATTACAGTCTTGCCCTGTTTCTGAAGAGTGGTTATTTGCTCCTGCACAGATTCCAGCGCAATTCCTTCCTGTTGGAAAAATGCAGGACTTCCAACCAGAATTGATGATCCCTTGTGAATTGCTTTTGTTCCCTTTCCATGTATGATGTTAAAATCATCTGGATCAGATAATGAAATATTTTTTTCTCTGGCCTTTTGCAGTATTGCCTTTGCCAAAGGATGTTCAGAGTTTTTCTCTGCAACATATGCAATCTCTAGTATCTTATCTTCAGATTCGCCAACACTTACAATGTCAGTTACTTGAGGCTTTCCTTCAGTCAGTGTCCCAGTCTTGTCAAACACTATGATGTCAACTTTGCCCAGTAATTCCAATGCCTCACCATTTTTGAACAACACTCCGTGTGTTGCTCCCTTGCCCATTCCAACCATAATTGCAGTAGGAGTTGCAAGGCCTAGTGCACACGGACATGCAACAACCAGTATTGCAATTGCAGGAATCAATGATGCTGCAAAGTGATGCTCTCCATGTGCAGTAAAGAGATACCAACCGGTAAAGGCAGCAACTGCAGATACCATTACAAAAAATGCAAAATAGCCAGAAACCCGGTCCACCATTTTCTGCATTGGTGGCTTTTTTCCCATTGCATCCTCCACTAGCTTGACTATCTGCGACAACATTGTATCAGAGCCGATTTTTTCTGCACGTATATGCAGAACGCCTTCTTGCAACAAGGCGCCTCCGATAACAGAGTCACCTTGTTTTTTCTCTACAGGCACAGATTCACCAGTTATTGCGGATTCATCCACTGCAGAATGCCCCGATATCACAATTCCATCTATCGGAATTTTCTGTCCGGGCTTGACAATTACGACATCGCCTAGCTTGATCTGCTCTATTGGAATCTCATGTTCTGTACCATCTTGTATAATGGTGGCTGTTTTTGGCTGCAATTCCAGCATTTTGCGTATGATTGACGAGGTTTTGCCTTTGGTCTTGTTCTCCAGATATTTGCCTAGAACTATGAATGTGATGACAAGTGCAGACGCATCATAGTACAGATTATGCCACGATATGACCGGGAATGTATTATACGCAGAGAAGAAAAATGCCGCGCTAGTACCCAATACCACTAACGTATCCATGTTTGCGGATTTCAGCTTGGCAATCCTAAATGCGCCAGAATAAAACCTGCTTCCAGCAACAAACTGGACTATAGCTGCACAGACAAACATCACATACACAGAATAGTTTGTGCCGGAAAATGGAACAAATGAAAAGATTTCCTGATATCCAAATATCAGAACAGGTATTGTAAGGGATGCCCCAATGATTAGTAATTTTTTGAGTTTTTTTGCCTCTAGCTCTTCCGCAGACTCTGAAATGTCTTCTGAGATAATCGAATAGCCTGCCCTGCCAACTAGGTTTCTGATATCAGACAGTGACAATAATGCGGAATTGTACTGGAGTAAAATGGTGCTGGTTCCATAATTAACTGAAACATCTCTGATTCCCTCGACTGTTAGTTTTTTTTCCAGATTTTGTGCATCAGACGAATCTGTGATTCCAGAAACCTTGAGTTTCAACTTTTCATATACAACGGAATAACCAGCATGCGATACTGCATCTTCTATTTTGGATAATTCTACAATATTTGGATCAAACTCAAGGCTTGCCTTTTGCGTAGCCAAGTTCACTTCGCATTTTTGCACGCCATCAAGCTTGGATACAAAATACTGGATAGAGTTGACACACCCCGCGCAATGCATTCCGCCTATTTTGAGCGCGGTTCTCTTTGTTTGGCTCACAATATCATGCGGAAAAAACCATAGTTAAACAGGATACTTTACAATTGTAAAATCACATAAAATCTTGCGCATGATGTGGCATGATCATCAAACTACACCAACAAAGAGAATATGAATAACCAGCTTGTCCTAACAGCAAATGTCGGACAAGCAGGCAAGAGATGCAATACGCTTGCACAAGAGGCTAAATGGCAAGATCACCATAGAAAGCAAAATTTCCAAGATAAAGCCAAAAACAATACAGCTAATCTACACGCCTGGAGTTGCCGCAGTCTGTGAAAAAATTCATCGCGAACCAGACCAGAAATATTCCCTCACATCCAAGGCAAACAATGTTGCAATAGTAACAGATGGGACAAGAATTCTTGGCCTAGGCAATATCGGGCCGTATGCAGCAATGCCGGTAATGGAAGGAAAAGCAGTATTGTACAAAAAATTTGGCAAAGTCGATGCCTTTCCAATTTGCCTCAATACAACAAAAAAAGAAGAGATAATCAATGCGATAAAGGCAATCGAGCCAGCATTTGGCGCAATCAATCTAGAAGATATCGAGTCGCCAAAGGTTCTGGAAATAGCAGATCAGCTTGCAAGTGAGCTACCAATCCCAGTATTTCACGATGATCAGCATGGGACTGCAGTTGTGGTACTTGCCGCATTGCTAAATTCGTTAAAGCTGCTCAAAAAGAAAATTGAATCAGTCAAGATCATAATCGTGGGCGCAGGCTCTGCAGGATATGGAATATGCAAGCTTCTAAGCTTTGCAGGATGCAAGAACCTCATTGTCGTAGATTCTTCTGGTGCAATATACAAAGACAGAGATCAAAACATGAACCGCTACAAAAAAGAGATTGCCAACATGACAAACCCAACACTGCAAGACGGTACGCTAGACACAGTTCTCAAAAATGCAGATGTCTTTATCGGCGTTTCAGGCATGAGTGGAATTCTCTCCGATACAATGATCCAACAGATGAGCAAAGATCCAATAGTGTTTGCCCTGACAAACCCAGAGCCAGAAGTAGACCCTCAGGTTGCAAGAAAGGCAGGGGCAAAAATCATAGCAACTGGAAGCTACAAGTACAAAAATAAGGTAAACAATGCAATTGTCTTTCCATATTTGATGAGAATAATCCTGGACAAGAAAATTAAAAAGATAAGCGAACAAATGCTTTACCAGACAGCAAAAGCAATAGCGGACACAGTCTCAGGCAAAGACCTAAGCTACGATAGCATAATTCCAGATATTTCGAACAAGAAACTGCAGAAAAACATCCGTTCTGCGCTAAAAAAATTCTAAATCCAGTAAACATTATAGGTATTCAAGAAAAACCAATCTCATGAAGGTCTTCAACGGCAAACAATCAGCCCAGGACTATATGTCGGCACATACTTTGGCGTTTTCAACACCAGAGCTTACCCTGATGAGATATGCATTTTGGCTTGGCGATATAATCCCAAATCCAAAAGACAAGGACGACACTGTTCCAAGAATTTTTGCCTATGTTGAGGAAAAAGACTTTGCACCGATGGAAATAATCGACGATGAGCACTATGAGCCAACAGGTGCTGTACGGATCACAGGCACGTATGGCAATGTCAACAGTGTATCAGGTGACGCCAAGTTCTGCTCGGAATGCGGCGTAAAAATCTCCGCGTCTGCTAAATTCTGCACAGAGTGCGGCGCTTTGCAGGACTAGACAACCTTTATCTCAAATCACTATTGTGTAATATCATGGCAACCAAAAAGTCATCATCATCCAAAAAGGTATCAGCGCCAAAAAGCTGGGACAAGTTATGGGATGAATATTCTGTACTGCTCAAAAAATGGGCTCAGAACTTTGAAACTCTGCAAAAGACAAGCTCCGAGGTTCAGACAAAATACAACGAGGTAATGCTAAAAGCATCAAAAGAATCCAGCGAAAAAACCATAAAGGAATTTCAGAAAAACTGGCAAAAGGCAATGAACGATGCAGCACTTGATGCATTCAAGCAGTTTGACAAAGACTGGCAAAACATCTCAAGCCAATCAGGTGTAGATCAGCTAAAGGCATATGGCGAGCTGATGGACAGCTTTGCAAAAACTTGGCAGAAAATGTGGCAAAAATAATTTTTTTAAACTTTGTTTCCGCATTTGGTGCAGAACTTGGCACCTGCTCGTAGCTCAGCTCCGCAAGACATGCATCCAGATCCAGATTGCGCGGATGATCTTGGCATTAGCATTGGATCCGGTGAAGGTAGTGTACCAGGGCTAGAGAATCCTTGTTGTGCAGATATGATAGATGGCGGTCTTCCAGGTGTTTGTGGCATCACTGGAACGCGTCCCTGCATTCCCATTCCACCCATTCCTGGCGAGCCCATTCCTGGCATCAAGCCAGGTGATTGAGTTCCGCCAAAGCCTGCAGCGCCTGCTCTGTCTATTGCTTTTTTGAGCTCAAAGATTACCTTGACTGCTAAAAATTCTAATGCTGAATATGCTACTGTATAGTCACCAAGTTTTTCAAAGAATTCCTTGTCTGAAAGCTTGCCTTGCTTGTACATTGTGTTTGCATCTAAAAACGACTCGTAATATCCCTGTGAATCTTTGAAGAGATTGTCTAGTTTTTCCGCTAAAAGATTGAGTGTGTCTACTTCGCCTAGCGACATGCAAAAAATCCATCAAAACTGGTAATAAATTGTTGGGATCGAAAAAAAGAGTTTAGGCGTTTGCCAGTGCGCGCTCTATCATGTTTTTGTATGATTCCTTTGATGCTGCGCCTACTTGCTGGGCAACGACTTGGCCTTTGTTTAGCAACATTAGTGTTGGAATAGAAAAGATGTTGTATTTTGCTGCTAGCTCATTTGCCTCGTCTACGTTTACTTTGACAAACTCGACTTTACCATCATAGTCTTTTGCGAGCTCTTCGACGACTGGTCCTACCATTCTGCATGGTCCGCACCATTCTGCCCAAAAGTCCACAAAGACTGGCTTGGCAGAGTCAACTACTTTGGTCTGCCAATCTTTAGCATTTGAAACGTGATCTAGTGCCATTCTTATCAAAATTATTGGCCTCAAAGATACCTAAATAGCTAATGGTAGATGTTCGGTGTAGCTAACATATACTTTAATTGGATCTGGCCTCGATTGCAGATTATGAGTTCCGAGCTTCGCATCAAAAAACTACGTGGATCAGGTGGATTCATCATGGCCCAAGTTACTGATGAGCAGCAAAGAAAAGGAAACCTTGGAGGACCGGATTTATTCTTGGCTCCAATCGGAAGACTGGACGTTCAACTAATTTCAAAATATTTCTGTAATACTTGCGAAAAAGACTATGAGGGTGGACCAAAAATCGAATTTGAAAATCCAAATGAGGAAGTAGCAGAAAATCTAGTCCTAAGAGAAAGAGGACAATACATCTGCACTACATGCGGTTCTATAATTGCTGAATATCGTGATTTCCAAAAGACTGGCGAGGTTGGTCTTGCAAAACCAACAGAAGAGATACGTCAAGTACAACCGCAAACTCCGGCAAGTGTCGAAGCACCACGAGTGGCTGCACCACCAATGGAGATACCAGCCCAGATTGCAGGCTCTACATTTAGCTCAATTACTGGCATGTCCGTGTTTGATGGCAATGCAAAAAAAGTCGGCGTTGCAAAGCAAGTGGGAATCAACTCTTCGCACCAAGTAGTCCTGATAATTTCAGGCAGTGACGGCTCTGATCAAACAATCGACTGGGCAAAAATCCAGAAAATAGGCGATATCATTCTACTAGGAGACGGCTCACAGGCAGCGTCAAACCCATTCAAGTGCAAGTGCGGCTTTGAGAACAAGTCGGGCTCTAAATTCTGTGAAAGCTGTGGAAACAAGCTGTAAACATGTCAAAGACAAACAACATCATCAAGGATATAATCATTGTAGGTGTTGGAGTACTAGCTATTTGGATTGGACTTCAGGTAGTCTTTGGAACACAAAACCCGTTCTATGTCGTTTCCAGCGGAAGCATGATTCCAGTTTTACAAGTGTATGATGTTTTGGTGGTAAATGGAAACGTCCCATTTGATGATATCAAGGTAGGCGATATTATTGTATTCAACAGACCAAACGGTCATGACCGAGTAATAGTGCATCGAGTGGAATCAATACTTGATGACAGGCCGGAATCCAAGACCATACGAACCAAAGGAGACGCAAACCCAATATCAATTCCAGGAACAGACTATCCAATTACAAAGCAGGAATACATTGGTAAAGTCTTCTATACAGTACCACAGATAGGCTATGTCACAAGAATTCTTGCCCCGCCAATCAACTATATCATAATTGCAGTGATAATCGGAGTAATGGTAGTAAAACAAATCACGCAGAAAAAGAAAGAGCCAAAATTTGAGACAGATCCTGCACAAGATCCTCTGCCTCCAAAGGAAGAGTTTGTAAAACAGGATGACAATACATACAGTGCAGACTCAAAGCCTGATGATTTCAAAAAATAACATTTAACATCGTTACATCATCTATTAAATCACAAACCTGTAAATCATTTATGAGAACAGTGGCAATTACTATCATCATGCTTGGAATTGTATCAATGATGATTGCGCCAGTTACTCACGCTGATGCCAAAAAATACAGAACAGTTAGTGAGGTAAAGCTGCTCAAAAAAAATCAACGCATCACCTGAATCAAAATCACTTCAATGCAAGAAAGGATTTGTCTCGATATTCAACAACAAGAAAAGACAAATGTGCATAAGCGATTTCAATGTTGAAAAATACACTGCACTAGAGTGTGGCCTAGAATCAAAAATAAGTACAAAAAAGAGATTTCTTGCAGTCAAAAACTGCAGACATATCGGCAAAAAGGACATGCTGTATAACGATGCTACTCCCAACATTGAGGTTGATCCAGAAACATATCAGGTCAAAGTCGACGGTAAGCTGGCCACAATAAATGCCGCAACCAGTGTGTCTCTTGCTAGACGGTATAACTTGTTTTGATATATTGCAAAATTATTTTGTGATTTTGAAAACCCGCTTGAAATAATCCGAGTTTTCCTTGGTCTCTTCTGCATCTTCTTTCACATTTGCCAAGTTCTTTGCCAGGTTTTTCTTATAGCCTAGCTGCATTTGTCTTGCAATTTGGATTCTTTGTGCTTGCGGAGAGCCTGCGCCGTGCATTGATTCTGTTAGATATCCCACTGCATTTCTACCCAAAGTCATGTTTTCAATTAATCTTAGAATTCTCATTCTGTTTTCAACATCAACCCCTTTTCTTCCCGCCAAATATTTTCTGAGCAGTGGTCCGGTTGTTGGATTTCTAAAGTCTTTTTCAGAAGGCATTGTAACTACAATTCCTCCTGCAATGTCTTGCGCAAGTCTAGAGATTTCATATGGGAAGCGAGTTACGTTGTGCTTGCATACGTTGGCAAGCATGTCATCGTTTAGCCATACACCAGACTTCATTTCTTGTGCCTGATATGACGATGAAATGCCTGCGGCATAGATGGATTCATTGAGATGAGTCATCTCGACTAGTTTTTCTCTAATATGAGACACGTCTGGAATACCGTTATAGTCAGAAATTGCGGCAGCTGCACCAATTAGAACATCGCCAAGGCCTGTCTTGCAAACATAGCTTCTTCTGTGATAGCATGTGAATCGCTCAACTAGCATTGCTGCGAATTCTACTTCACCATCCATGAAAATCAATTCATTTGGAATGAATACATTATCCAGTATTACCATGGCTTCTTGGCCTGCAAACTGCGAGTTGCCTGCATCAATATCGCCTTCCTCCATACTTCTAGTGTCACAGGATTGCCTTCCGTAAATGTACGTGATACCTGGCGCATCAACTGGAATTGCACCTACTATACCCCAGTCCTTGTCTTTTTCTAGGAGGCGTATAGTTGGCATGATAAGCATCCAGTGTGAGTTGATTACACCAGTCTGGTGTGCCTTTGCACCTGTTACATAGACGCCTTCTGGAGTTCTCTTTGTGATATGTACAAACATGTCAGGGTCTGCCTGCTCTGATGGTGCCTTGCTTCTGTCTCCTTTGACGTCAGTCATTGCTCCGCCGATGACAAAGTTGTTTTCCTGCATCTTTTTGATAAATTCTAGTAATCTTTTGTGATAATTGGTATGATGTTTTTCATCGATTTCAAATGTTGTTGAATGCAACGAGTTTAATGCGTCCATTCCTACGCATCTCTGGAAGCATGTTCCTGTAAGCTGGCCAAGCTTTCTTTGCATTTTGTTTTGCAGGACCAAGTCATTTGCAGATTCTGCAATGTGCAAGAATCGATTTACTCTTTTTCCAGAGATCTTTGACATTGGAGATGCAAGATCTTCTTCGCGAGCTGCCAGATCATAAGTTTCGGCAACTGCATTGATTGATGGTCGAATCATTGGGTGCTCGACTGGATCTTGTACTTGTTCTCCAAAAAGATAGACAGTAAGCTTTCTGCCCTTAAGACTATTGATGTAATCTTGGCCAGTCCTAATTGCCATGCAGATACCTCATCGAACTTGTATAAATATTGATTAGCGATCGACTGTTTTCGTTTTTGATGTCTGCTTAAAAATATGATAAAAATTTGCTAGTGCCTAAAACAGTTTTTTGTGTGGTCATTAACAATTCCAACTGCCTGCAAGTACGCATAGATTATTGTGGTCCCAACAAAGCTAAAGCCACGCTTTTTGAGATCCTTGCTAATTTGGTCAGACAATATAGTAAATGCTGGGATGTCAGAATGTTTTGTAAAGTTATTTTTGATTGGTTTTCCCCCAACAAAGTCCCATAGGTATTTGTTAAAGCTGCCAAATTCTTTTTGAACTTCTAGGAATTTTTGTGCATTGTTAATTGCGGATTTTATTTTGAGACGGTTTCTAATTATTCCCTCATCTGACAATAATCTAGTAATGTCTTTTTGTGCGTATTTAGATACGATTTTGGGATCAAAATTATCAAATGCTTTTCGGTAAGTCTTTCTTCGCTTCAGTATTGTGCTCCAGGACAAGCCAGCCTGCGCACCCTCCAAAATTAGCATCTCAAAGAGTTTTTTGTCATTGTGTACTGGTATGCTCCATTCTTTGTCGTGATACTGGATCATTTCTGGGCCTTGTGCCCACATGCAACGATTCATGGTTTTGAGAATTTAGTTTTGTATATTATTGCAATTATTGATGAACCAATAAACGGAGCACTCCAGTAAATCCACAAGTCATTTAAAAATCCAGAAAGAACTGCAGGTGCCAGTGCACGGGCTGGATTCATTGATGCGCCGGAAATGAATGATAAGAAAAAGATATCAAAAAAGATCGAACCACCTATTGCCAAACCACTAAATCCCTTCAAACCTTTTGTGTGCACTACAATCAAAATAGTCGACATCAAAATCGCCGTGGCCAAGACCTCGATTCCAATAATTTCCATTAGAGAATAGTTGTAATTTGGTGCATTTGCTCCAAGATTTGCTTCAGGGCCAGTTACCATCCAAACAAAAGCACTACCCAAAAACGCTCCAATGAGTTCTGCCCCAAGATACACGGATGCCAGTCTCACTGGCAGATGTTTTGTTATTACAAATGCAAGTGTTACAGCGGGATTAAAGTGCGCCATAGAAATTTTACCAAAAATATACACCATAGCAGATACTGCCACAAATGGCGCAAACGCCTCATACCAAAGTCCAATCTTTCCATCAGACTGGGCATTTGCCACCACAGAACCAGTAGCACACACCACTATCACAAATGTTCCAATGAGCTCTGCAAAAAACCTCTTTTTTGTATCAGAGAACTTTAGATTAGACTTTTGCAAAGCTCCATCACCTTTTGTTGTATTGTGTCACGAATTTTACGCACGTCCTCTATCGGTTTTCCCTTTGGGTCTGCAATATTCCAGTCAGATACATCA
>JBJTCW010000085.1:0-9573 GCA_046092065.1 Candidatus Nitrosotenuis sp.
ATTAGAGGATTTGATTAGTAAGCAAGAAAATTT
The DNA here is from genome assembly GCA_046092065.1 of Candidatus Nitrosotenuis sp. Taxonomy (GTDB): domain Archaea; phylum Thermoproteota; class Nitrososphaeria; order Nitrososphaerales; family Nitrosopumilaceae; genus Nitrosotenuis. The sequence goes on from JBJTCW010000085.1 coordinate 34, forward strand.
GTATGCCGAGGTAAAAAAATATCCCTGGAATGATTCAGAGATGACAGATTACAATCAATGGTTTAGAGGCATCATGAAATTTCCAAGTAAATTAGAACAGGAATATCACAAATATTTTGGATAGATATTTCATCTATATTTTGAGAAAAATCTATAGATAAACTACATCTCGTTTATTGCTTGGGTTATGGCGTCACGATCTTTAGCATTTGGAGTATATTTTAGATAGTTTTCAAAGTCTTGCTTTGCTTCCTTGTTTTTGTTTTGTGACATTTTTGCAATGCCACGATTCTTGTAGATTGGGCCAAACCTACTGTCATTTATCTTGATTGCTTCTGTATAGTACGAGTCTGCCTTGTCGTATTGTTTTGTTTTGAGATAGTAATTGCCAAGGCCTCTGTATGCCAGATAACATTTTTTGTTGGACTCTATGCTTTTTTCGTAAAAAGATACGCATTCTTGTGTGTTATTTTGGTTATAGATTCCCCCAAGCAGGCACAATGCAGTAGAGTTTGATGCATCAAGTGTTACTGCTTCTTTTAGGGACTTGACTGCATCGTCATGTTTTCCTTGGAGGTTTAGTTTTTCAGAGACAAAGCAAAGACGGTTTGATTTTTCCTTGGACTTGTTTTCAACTCGTATTGTAGATATGACGTCTGGTGGAGCAAGCAATATTACCAGATATCCGTCTTCCTGCCATAGTTTTTCGAATTGTTTTTCTGGAATCGCGCCAATCTGGTCTTGCTGCGGTATATAGTGAATGATTGTCTTTTCTGATTCGTCATAGCCAGAAATGACTGATGCGTGTTGTACCGTTTCGTACAATCCAGGCAAAATTACAATTGGCGGAATTCCCATGTCAATTATTTTTTTTAATTCGGATATAGTAGAATGTAGAATCAGACTGCCCAGTCCGTGTCTTTCTGCGAGCTCGATTCCCTCAATCAGAATGCTTCCACGAACATTTGGATATTTTTTTGCGATTTCCTTTGCCTCTGACAATGGCAGATTCACGTTCCAATATTTTGATACAGCACTTATTGCCAGAGGAAGACAAATGTTTTCTTCGGTTACCTGAGGAAGTAGGAGCTCATGATCGCTCATTGAGTCTGGTTTTTGTATTTTGTATTAATACTGATCAGAGACTGATGAATTTTTCAATTAGTGACAAACCATCATTTGTCATTTCTGGATGGAATTGTGTGCCAAAGATTTTTTCGTTTTGATATTGAATGATTTCATTTTGGCAGGAATTGGAGCTGCCTAATTGTAACAAGGATTTTCCTAGCCTAGAGATCTCATAGCTGTGGCTTTGGTACACCTGAATCACACCATTACACAATGGATTGCTTTGCGTTACTTGCACCAGACTTGAGCCTTTTTGTATTGAAGACATTTTGCGAATTGTTCCGCCTACAGTCAGTGCGAGGATTTCTGCTCCATAACAAATTCCAAGCAGTGGTTTTTTTTCGGACACACAATGAGTTACAATTTTAGAGTTTAGTGCATTCATGGTTTGATCGTTGTGACGTCGTCCTGAAAGTATTATGGAATCAGATTCAGAGAGATCATTGAGATTTATCTGATCAAATGTTGCAACTGTATGATCTGTTTTGCTTGATATCAAAAACTTGACAATGTTTTCTGTAAAAACAGAGCCATTATCAACTAGTAACAACATCAATAGAAATTAGAAATTACTTCTTTTATGTGATTACTTGCCCACCATTATGGTGATATAGTGAAGCTCAGGCACTCCGTCAACTGTAATTATTACGCCAACGTTGACATTGCCTTGTTCCTGCCACATCAACACTCGTTTTGTCTTTTGCAAGACAAACTCTTGGACAAACTTGTCAAGCACCTTGTCTGTTGCCTCAGTGTCTGCTTGCGAGTATAACGAGACTTCGCCTTCCTTGAACGATATTGGGGCTGAAATTGCAGTTGGAATTACAATTGATACATTTTTTTGCTCAAAGATTGACTTTACCTTTGCAATTCTTGCGTCCTTGTCAAATCCAGGCTCTGGCTTTACGCTAGATGTTGGTACAACTCCGGATAATTTTTCCAGATATGCTTCAAAGGCTTCTTGCTGTGTGTTGCCCAATCCAACGTAATATTCTCCATTGAATGCAGCGCCAACTGCTGCAATTGTTCCTAGCTGGGCCACTACACCTTCGCTTGAGCCTGCGGTATACACTGGAATAAAGTACACATCATGATCACCGACTCGGTACAAGATATTGTCGCCAATTCTGGGATTGCGCAATAATGTCTTTAGCTGTGCAAAGTCGTTGTCTTTTTCTAATGCCTCTCTGACTGCGGTTGGGCCGATTAGTTTTGTGGTGGAGTTGAGCGGTACTTGGTAGAAATGCATATCACCAAGTGTTGGCAGATCATTTTCTACTACCATGTATCCAGAAAGGTTCTTTCCTTTGGAATCACGTAACTCTAGCGACAGTAATCCTAGGAATTTTTTGGTATCAAATCCTGGAGGCTTGGCCTCGATATAGTACGCTTCCAGATCCTTTGGGATCTTGAAGAAAGAGTTTGCTTGGATAAATGTTCCAGTGTCTGTGACATGGTAAATGTTGAACATTTCCGTCTTCCATGTGAATAATTCCTGCGGATAGCGGATCTGCTCTGTTAACCATGATGGAATTGGCTGGAACTTGTCGCCGTATTGGTTTTCAATCATTTTTGCAAAATAGTCATCGCCATACTTGAGCAGTGTGACATCTCCATCGTATGTGTCAACTAGCGCAAAGCCAACCAATCTCAGATACGGATTATCCATGGACCATGGTACGGATTTAGTTTCAAAGCCTACAATTAATGGAACAAGCCAGTATGATTTTTTGCCATCAGTGACTGGGTAAAAGTCGACCTTTTCTCCAAATAGATCATACAAAAAGTACGGATATAGTGTATCCATTCTGTCATGTACGTCTTTGTATCTCATAACATGGACTGGAGTTCCTGGGTATGATAGCAAAAAGTTTGGCTCAAAGACCCAGCTTGTAGGTGGGGACAAGTCTATTCCTCCCTTGCCGGAATAGGCGGCATTTTCAATTTCTACTGTCTTGTCTCCACGGTTTGTTGGATATGTAGACCATGTATCAGTGAATAGTCCACCTTCTCCGTAGTAAATTGTTCTTTGCTTGAAGAGATCTTCACTACTTACCGATTGGCCTGTAGTTGCATCAGAGCTGAGAAATCCATCAGAGACATGAGTGTAAACTAAGTGTTCTGTGTACCATCTGTTTTGTAGACTGACAGTATCTGGAACTGTTGGCTTCATGGATACTGTCCAGTATAGAGTATTGTTGAATCGCAAAATGTCATTGTCACCAAAGTCAATGTATGGTTTTAGGCCGATATCCAGCTTGAGTTTTGCGCGTGCCGCCTCCCAGTCCCAGATTCGGATTGTATTTAGGACATCTTTGTTGCTTTCAATGTAGCCTTTGATGTTATTTGGGGAAACAGAGGTTAGCTTTACGTCGTCGGTTGTTACTTTGACTTTGTCAAGCTCGCCCAAGTATCTGTTTAATGCTATTTGTTGCTGAGTATATGGTCCGAGATATTCTATTTTTCTAGTGTCTGCTATGCTGTTATTCACTGCCATAATAGATCCGGCAATTATTCCAATTGCAATCAATGTGAAAATACGGATGTAGATGTCTCGCTTTATTGGATGTGTAAGTACTTTGGAGCGAATTTTATCAAAGATTGCAAATGCAATTAGGATGAAACCTGCAGCTAGAGTTCCGCCTACAACATATTTTGTGTTGTAATCGATTTGTTCTGTAAAGAACATGTTGATTCCGGCCCAGACTATACCAATTCCAATTACTGCCTCTATTGTGGAGACATAGTTGAGGAATTTTGGCTTGCCTTGGGAAGAATCAGAAATGTATGATGTGATGACACGAATTATCGAGTGTAGTCCTACATACAACCCTAGTCGTATTCCAATTACTCCCAAAAGTGGAGGAATTATGATTGTGAGTGCAGGAATTAGATCAATTATTGTTTGAGCTCCACTTGATCCATGAGGTGTATCAAATGGAAGTGAGAAAATGTTTGGCAGATTGTTTATTCCAAGATCATTTCCATCAAGCATGTAACTTAGGCCTAGGCCAAACATGATATTGACAAAGAATGCACCAAAGAGGAAGATCTTTGTTATCTGCCATACTGCAAACTGCGGAATGCTTAGCTTGTAGTCGCGAAAGCTAGAGACATTTTTGGAAACAGGATCATGGGTTGCTCTGTTCAAAAATGTGAGCATTACATGTATTGCATACCAAACAATTGAAGAGCGATTTTTGATGTCCACGTTTACTAGCGCTATTGCTGCAAGTACAACTGCAGAGATCAGTGAATATTGGAGAGGTTTTGTGAACTGGGAGCCAAACTCTGTCATGTTCATTGACAAAATTACGCCTTGGTTTCCAACCATTATTAGAACAATAATTCCAATTGCGGCAATGATTCCCAAGCGAATTAGCCTGCCTGCATTTGGCGGGGATGAATTAGACTGTGAAGAATTGTACAAATTCAAAATTTGCTCATTTTTAGATAAATTAATGTCTTGGGGGCAATTTTGCGCCTAGACGAGTGTTGCGCATCCCTTGCAAATCATGTATACTGCGGCATATTTTGGTACGGAGACTTGTTCTTTTTTGTACGGACCAAACTTTTTGTTTTTTAACTTGAATGATACTGGACAATCAGCTAGTACTGTTATTTCGTCATCGTCAATAAAACATGCATCCATACCAGGATTGAATTTGGTAATGTCTGTGCACAGTATTTTTGTCAGGCCTGACTTGGAGTTGATGGTTCCACCCATTCTGAAAATTCGATGAACATCAATTGTTACGTTTGGATCAATGTGTACACCTATTTCATGTTGGAGTGATTCAATTTTTTTCTTAAAGGCTGGATAACCATCAGATATGATTTGTTTTGTTAGTTTTGGCTTGTTGGATTTTGAGCTGAATATGGCCTTTGCGACTCGACCTAGCCATCCCTTGTCATCAAGATCTGAGAAAACTGACTTGGCAAAATTTGCCCTTGCTCCAAAGGTTTCAGGAATTGCTCCCTTGAATGTAAGATAATCCACTAGATCTGACCTATGTCTTGAGTCCAGAGTTTCATATTCTGATGCAGTTACATGTATGTGAAATCCTTCGTTTCCTGAGAAATAGACAATAATGTTTTCTTTGTTGATTCCAAGGTCGCTAGTCAATATTGTGATTAGCTTTTCGACTTCATTTTTGGCGCCAGAGATACAGTCGTTGCATAAAACAGATGTCGTTTCAAATTTTGCTGCCTTGCATTGCGAACAGACTTCATCGTTGATAAAAACATGAGTGCATGCTGTGCATTTTTTTGCTGTGTGATTTGCTCTGCAAGACAGATGAAGGTCTTTTGCATCAATGTCAAATATCAGATCTGCGTTTTGCCAGTCTTTTTCTGCCATTGGTAAATTTGGAAAAGAATATTTTGCGTTGGAGCAATAAACGTCAGAAGGCACGTTTTTCATTAGCATCAAGTGCAATTCTTTGTCTGATCTTAGTGAAATGTGTCTTGTCATTCCAGAATTGAATTTTTGATATCCAAATTCTCGCATCTCTGGATTTTTCGGTGTTTTGATTAGATCAAAGTGATCAAAATAGTATTTTTTGAATGCCTCCTCTAGGAATTTTGCGTCTTTTTCAAGCATTGCTTATTTTCCTTCTCCCAAACTGTAATGGGTTGATTATGTTAGCACATTCTGGTATGGCAAAGCAGAGATTCTCACTTTTGAGCTTCTCGCATGACGGACAGGCGTATTTTGTTCCGCTTCCAAAGCTTCCTGCCAGATGCTTTAGCTGGTATAGTGTGATTTTTTCGTTGTAATCTGGTGCGTTTTTGAAAAGTGGCGCAATCTCTTCTATTGTCTGGCCCTTGTTTAGAAGATAAGTAGCAAGCATGAATCTGCCGGAATGTGGCAAGTTTTCCCCCTTGCTCAACACTTCTAATGCATGCTTGATACACGGTGGTTGTTCTGTTGTTTCTACTATTTGGACTGTGAATCTTTTTGCTAAATTAGCTAGTGTGTCGAGTGGTTTTTTGAACGATTCTTGAATGTCAGGAATGTTTGCAGATTGGATTTTTTTGCTGATAAAACTGTCAAGCTCCTTTCTGATCAGTCTTACTGTTTCATGTGCAGACAGGAAAACCTTACCATTATCCACCAGTCTGTTTACTAGCTTCCATTCCTGCTCGTGAAAATGCACTGCATGCAACAGATAATCTGACGCTGGAATGACAAAATAATCAGCAGACTTTGTGACATTCATTGAAAAAAGATCCTTGATTATTTTTATTGCAAGCTCTTCGTTTGCATGCGAATTGATGAGGTCTTTTTCTAGGAATTTTTCTGCACGTCTTGCCTCTGCAAGTGAAAATCTTCGTATCAGTGTATTTGCATTGCATTGTTTTAATAATATTACAGCCACAAGAAACGAGAATACCTCAACGTCCAGATTTTTGATTGAAAAATCCGAATTGAAGATTTTGCCATCTGCTGCTGTTTGAATTCTGGACAATGCCAGATCTATTACCGGTTTTAAGTCCTCATCATTTCCAAACTGCTCTAGTGTGAATCCTTTCTCTCTTAGATAATTGCCAGCCTCTGTCAGAAATGGATATTTTGCAATCTCTTCTGTTCCAAGCTTCACAATTTTATGAACGCAATTTCTAGTTAAAAATTAGAGTTTTTGCGTTGATTTTGGTTTAAATTATGATATTACACCAAAGTTTCATGCGAGTAGGACTGCATGTATCAATTTCCGGCTCGCTTTCTGCCGCAATAGACAATGCAGTAGAGCGAGAGTGTTCTGCATTTCAGATTTTCACTCGTAGTCCGAGAATGTGGACGGCAAAAGAGATTCCAAAAAAAGATGCCCAAGAGTTCAAAGATAAATTAGCAACAAGTAAAATCGATAGATTCGCAACCGTAGCACACATGCCATATTTGCCAAACTTGGCATCACCAAACTCTGCAACTCATGCAAAATCGGTTGCAGTACTATCAAAAGAGGTGCAAAGATGCGGTGAGCTTGGAGTTCCATATTTGGTTGCACATTTGGGAAGCCATCTAGGCGAAGGAGAGGAAAAAGGAATCAAGCAGTTGGTCAAGGCCTTTGAAAAAGCGGCTGAAATCAATAATGATGTCACTATATTACTGGAAAATACTGCGGGTCAGAAAAATTCCGTCGGTTCAGAATTTGAACAGTGGGCAGAGATATTTTCCCAGCTAAAGCCAAAAAACAGATTCGGTGTTTGCCTTGATACGTGTCATGCATTTGCATACGGCTATGACTTTAGAACAGATAAAGATGTAACAGAGACTTTTAAGAAATTTGATGAAACAGTAGGATTTGAAAATCTAAAGATACTACACCTAAATGACTCCAAAGGAGAGCTTGGCTCTAACTTGGACAGACATGAGCACATTGGTCTTGGAAAAATCGGTGAAAAAGGAATGGCTGCAATAGTAAAGCTTGCAAACAAAAAAGACATTCCAATTATTCTAGAGACGCCAATAGACGATACGCGTGACGATTTTGGCAACCTTAAGAAGGTAAAAGCAATTGCATAGCTTGAAATTTATTCTCAGGGTATAGTTGAGCAATAATGAACTATGATAGTGTAATGCAGCTTGCGTTGGAACGAGGATTCTATTTTCCAAGCTGTGAGATTTATGCAGACGCACAGGCCGGATTTTGGGAGTATGGCCCGTCTGGCGTATCAATGAAGACTAAATTTATTGAATTATGGAGACGCGAGCTAGTCCGACGCGACGGCATGTTAGAAATTGATGGTTCACAAATAATGTCAAAATCAGTCTTTGAAGCATCAGGACACTTGGCAAGCTTTGCAGATCCTGTAGTTCGCTGCATAAACTGCAAACTGAACTTTAGGGCAGACAGGCTAATCTTTGAGCAAACTGGGATAGAAATTCCGGAAAGTGCAGATCTGCCAGACTTTGACAAGACAATATCTGAGAGAAATATTCGATGCCCTAAATGCAAGGGAGAATTTGAGCGCGCTCGTAAATTCAACATGATGTTCAAAGTAGAGATAGGTCCAGAGGCAGAGGCTGCATATCTCAGACCAGAAACATGCCAGTCCATTTTCGTTGATTTCCCAAGATTATTCAAGACAATGCGAGGCAAGCTCCCAATCGGTGTGGCACAAATCGGTAAAAGCTTTCGAAATGAGATCTCGCCACGACAATCACTGCTGAGATTGCGAGAGTTTTACCAGGCAGAGATAGAAGTATTTTGCAATCCAGGCAAGCTAAATGACTTGGAAAGATTTCTCGAGGTTCAAAACACCACAATACGACTATGGATAAACAATGAGCTAAAGGCAATGACGTGCCAGCAAGCAGTAGATTCTGGGGCTTTGCCAAACAAGTTTGTTGCGTATTATCTCGGGTTGCTGACAGAATTCTATCAGAAGACCGGAATAGACATGACAAAGTCCAGATTCCGAAGACTGGGAGAAAAGGAAAAGGCATTCTATGCAACTGTTGCGTTTGACTTTGAGGTTCAGACTACAACAGGCTGGCTGGAGCTTGTTGCGTGTAATTACAGATCAGACTATGATCTGACCAGCCACGCTACCAAGGCCAAGGAGAAATTCGAGGTATTGGATGACGAGCAGAAGGTCTTGCCGCACGTATTTGAGATTTCAATGGGAATAGACCGTTCACTATACACCATACTAGAGCATTCCCTGCGAGAGGAAAAGGAACACGACAGAACCGTGTTGTCTTTGAAACCGTATTTGGCACCTGTACATGTTGGGGTTTTGTCCTTGGTCAAAAAGGACGGCCTCAAGGAAAAAACAGACGAGATATTTTTGGGAATGAAACGCAAGTATGACGCATTTTTGGATCATTCCGGTGCAATAGGAAGGAGATATCGTAGATTGGATGAAGTCGGTGCACCGTTTGCCATAACAATAGACCACCAAACACTGGAAGATCAGACAGTGACTTTGAGAAAGCGTGATTCCATGACTCAGGAAAGAATCAAGATTTCTGATCTTGATTCAATTCTGACTGCAGAAATATCATTTCCATAAACTAGATTACGCATCTGGATTTGACGTAAATGTTACTGGTTTTGCGAATACTTTGAACAGCGATCCATCAACGGGAATCTCTCTTAGTTCATTTTGATCTGGCCGTTCTACAGTTTTCAAGTCTGATGTGGTAAAAACATAGTAAGCAGACAAGCCTGCGATCAAAATCACTATGGATAATGCGATCTTGGACTTGTCATTCACGAATTTTTTGATCGCAAGTAAATAATTAAAGTTCGTGATGAGTATAGAAAAACAAAAGGATTCTTTCGTCTAAGCTTATTCGTAAGTTGAAGAAGATTGTGACGAAAGTCCAGATGGTGAAGGAACAGATGGGAATCTGTCGCCGATTTGCTGTTCTGCAACTGCTGATGCTTCTTGCAAGATCTTTTC
>JBJTCW010000086.1:0-11439 GCA_046092065.1 Candidatus Nitrosotenuis sp.
AATTAAAAATAATTAATTACAAACTAAACTCAAACTATCAGATTCATTCTAAACACTTCATAACTAGTCAATGTTGTAATGGACTGGAAATTGAGGTGTGAGCGTAGTTGACCGACGATCCAGTAGATAGATTATTGGATGATGTGGAAAGCGGCAAGTCCATAATAAAAAATCGCAAAGTCCTACATTTTTCCTACCTACCAGAACTAATCCTACACCGAAAAAATGAGCTCGAAAAGGTAACCCAATCATTATCCCCTATTTTGAAGCAATCCAGACCTTCAAACCTTATTGTATATGGCAAGCCAGGAACTGGTAAAACCCTAGTTGTAAAGAAAATATTGGATAAAATACAACAACGAGTAGAGAAATCAAAATTCCCAATCAAACTAATCTATTCTAACGCCAAGGATGAAGCAACTCTCTATAGTTTGTTTGTGAGTATTGGTAGGCAGTTGGACTTGGATGAAAAAGAGATTCCAACAACCGGATTGTCGATATCTGAGATCTTCAAACGACTACTAAAGGCAATAGAAAAAAACCAATACAACATTGTCTTTGTAATAGACGAAATCGACTACCTAGCCCACCTAATATCAAAAACAGGTAAGGACGTCATGTATCAACTAACTAGGGCAAACGAGCGCCTAAAGAACGGCTCACTAACCCTAGTAGGCATATCAAACGACCTTACCTTCAAGGAAAGGCTAGACCCACGCGTGCTTAGCTCATTATCCGAAGAAGAGATCATCTTTACCAATTATTCCGTGGACCAGCTCAAAGAGATCCTAAAGGAAAGAATCAAGGAAGCCTTTAACGAAGGAATAGTCGAGGACTCGGCGCTAAATCTCTGTGCTGCAATGGCAGGAAGAGAACATGGCGATGCGAGGCGCGCAATTGACCTTTTACGTGTGGCAGGCGAGATAGCCGAGCGTGCCCAATCAAACAACGTCACAGAAGAGCACATTCGAACCGCATCATCAAAAATAGAAGAAGATAAGGAAACGACCGCACTTCAATCATACCCATTACATGAAAAACTACTCATCATAGCTGTCATGAAGGCATCGGGCCTATCAACAGGGGAGATCTTTACCGCCTACAAAGCCCTCTGCAAGGCAATTCGCCAAAAAGAGCTAACCCAAAGAAGAGTAACACAAATGCTATCAGAAATAGAAATGTCTGGAATTATTTCCGGCAAAATAGTCCACCAGGGAATTCATGGAAGGACAAAAAAATTCACACTAACAATATCGACAGATACTGTCAAAGAGACATTCAAGTCAGAAGCTACTCTGGAAGATATTATTTAGAAAAATCCTTGGTGTAGACCTTGAAGGTCTTTAGATTAACCAAGACTGCAACTCCAGGTGTTGGTGTAATTCCCACTCCGGATTGGAAAGGAGTCTGAGACTGCCAAGCGCCAGAGTTCAAAATTAGGATATTCTTGTACAAATCCAGATCAATAACATGGACATGGCCCGCATGGAAGATGTCTGGCACCTCATCAATCACCATGTAATCTTCTAATTCCGGTGCCAAAGGTGTCTGTGCCCCATAAATTGGGCTCAAATGCCTCGCCTTGAGCAAATACTGCATTACTCTGGCAGGCTTGTCATAGCTCAGGCCAGGCGTGGTTTTCACAATATCATCCACTGATTGGCCGTGGAAAATCAAGACCTTGACACCATTTAACGATATAATAGCAGGATTGCCGACCATGAAAAAGTTCTTTCTACCCCACAAATCTGGATTGTATTTGGCAGGAATTGCTGGCTGGGGGAGGGCTCTTCTTCCTGGGTCGTGATTGCCTGGAGCGATAAAGACCTTGATGTGTTTTGGAACTTTATCTAGAATTTCATAGAGTAGTTTTAGCTGATCTTGGGTGTTTAGTGCAACTAACTCCTTGTCCTGATTTGGATAGATGCCAACTCCATCAACAACATCTCCTCCTAAAATGAAGAACTTGACCCGTTTAGCTATGGGGTCTGGGCTGGAAAACCACTCTATCAGATCACGGAATTCCTTTTCCATGAAATATTTGGATCCAGCATGCAAATCCGAGACAAACACGGCATAGGCTTCTGTTTTAGAGCGGTTTGCTGCATGGTCTGGAATATCGGGCAAAATGATATCCTTGACAATAAAACCACCGTTTTTACTAGTGACAATTTTTTCCATGACAAACTGGTCCATGAGCAAACCAGAGGCTGTTTTTTGGAGCTCCTCATCAACAACTATTGTCTCTATTATTCCACTTTGATCATCCAGGGTTATCTTGGTGACGTTTCTATCGGTTCGCCTATCCACTACCAAACCCCATATGTAGACCTCGTCTTTGGACTTGGCAGAAATGACGGCAGAAATGTTCTTGACCATCTTTGCCTCTGGCCTGTTTGACATTATTCTTTTCAGCTTGGTGAATCTGCTGGTAAAAAGAGCAGAAAAGCCTTGGACTCCTTCGGCTGAGGCTAGTTTTGGTGTCGGGTCGTACAAAATTTCATGCGTATCTTCCACGGTTTCATCTTCCTGAATGCCCAGGAATGACTCGAGGTCTTTTTGCGAAATCAGGTATAGTTGCTGGCGCTCCTTTTCCTTTACAATTTGCTTTATGATTCTCTCCAGTTCTTTGACGTCTATTTGCTCTAGAATTTTCAGAGCATCTGGATGGATCTGAAAGCCCTTGTTGATTACAAAATTTAGTGCAGTACCGACATCATTAATCATAAACATACTCACAACAAATCACGTTTTAATTAACTCTGCTTCAGATCAACAAACTCTTATCCCTGGCGCAAAACTGGAATTCTAAATGAAAAAACGCATTGCCCTTTTCTTTGTGCTCTTGGCAGTATTCTCTGGGGCGTTTTCCATAGGTGCTGAAATGAATGTATCCGAAGAAGAAGCAAAAATCTTCATGGACGAATTCAACAAAATGCTTGATGCTTTACAAGGCGAAAACTTTGGCATAGAGATCTTTTTGCACAACACAGAGATCGCACTACCAATGTTCATTCCTGGATTTGGAATGGCTTGGGGAGTTTTCTCTGCAGTTTCTACTGGCTATGCATTTGCAGCACTTACTGCAACAACGCCACTACTTGGAAATATTCCTCCAGTGGCAATGATTTTTGCAACTCCGTTTGGACTGATGGAGCTTGCGGCGTATTCGCTTGGAATGTCTAGAAGCGTCATTTTGACCATAGCATTGTTTCGAAAAACACCACTAAAAGAACAATGGAAGCCTTTGGTAATAGAAGTGGCAATTGTTGTGGGGTTGCTCTTGGCAGGAGGCATCATTGAAGCCTACATGATTGAGCACTTCAAGGGCGGCGATCTTATGCCAAAGATCAATGGCACCAAAATCGACTAAATTTTGCGGCTTGGCCAATAATAATTCAGTAGTAAATTATAAACAAAATCAGGCCACAGATACACTGTGAAGTATATAGCAATACTAGCCATAGTTTTGAGCCTGGCATTTACAATATCTCTGAATACAGCTAGCGCCGAACTATCAGGAAACAAGGCGTATACGCTTTCTGGTAATGGATTTGCAGTATCTAGTACTGCAATATCAGATTCTAGTGCAGAAATCACATTTTCTACAACCCAATCAAAATTTTCACTGCAAAGCGGTGTCATCACAGTTGATCAAAAAGACTGGAATCTTGCAGACTTTTCCGGCACTATATTGCAAAACGGCAAACTTTTCAAGTTTGACGCAAAAGTAACTGACTCACAGGGAAAGCAAGCAACAATTACTGCGGTGGGAAAGCTAGTGGACAAAACCTCTACTGATTCCATCTATACCTTGAATGGCGCCATAACAGACTCTGCAAAAAAGACAACAAAGCTAGTCTATACCAGCAAAGTTTCGGAATTTACCACAAAGCCTGTCACTACGACTAAAAAATCCGACATTACAATCAAAATTCTAAAAGGAGCTGCAAATCCCCAAGACGTAACCTATCAATCGCAAATCAACACACTCAAGTTCAACTTTTTATCAGAAGATAGAGTTACTATTCCTCCAGGCGCCACTATAACATTTGTAAACGATGATGATGTAACCCATTCATTCCAGTCTGGAACCGCAAACTATGGCTCTCATAAGAAATACTTTACAGCAGACAACAAGTTCTCCACTGGAGATATTGCGCCTGGCAAGTCAAAGAGCATAACATTTGAGCAAACGGGATTTATCAGAATGTACGATCCGCAATATCAAAACATCGACCTTACCGTGTTTGTGTTTGATAGCTCAAAAATAGCAAAAACAAAGACGCCACTGAACTAGAAATTGATATAGGATTCTAACTTGTGTTGGTTGATCACCATCACGGACAGATCGGAGAACTCTTTTCCCTCCAAATCCAACATTACCCCGACAAATTCTGTTTCTTTGTCTGTGGTCAAAAACTCGTATACGTGAACCTTCATGTTTTTTGTGTCAAAGCCATTTTTTCTCAAATAATGGGCAATCTCTGACTGCATGAAATGCTTGCTTGGATCGCGCGGCCAAGGCCTTGGAACCAAAACCACGGAAAACCCATCCAGAATAGCTCTTTGCAGTTCCAGTTTTTTCTCCTCAATTGGAGTGGTGATGTGCATTGTGATTACTTTGGAGCGATCCAGTGGCACTTGTGCCTTTGATGCAGCAACCTGTGTTGCAGATATTCCCGGAATTATTGTTATTTTGCCAAAAATCTCTATTAGTCTATCAACAACTTCGGATTCTGAAAAATTTACATCTCCGGTAAATGGAACTACAAGCTTTTTCTGGCCTAGTGTTTTTGCTACTTTTTGATAGGCCTCTTCTTGGTTTTTCATTGTTATTTCATGGATTTCCTTTCCTTTCAGAAAAGACTCTATTGTTTGCAGTGTGTACTTGTAGCCAATCACAATATCACAATCCAATACAATTTGCTTGACTAGTTCTGTGACGTATTTTGGAGAACCAGGACCTACTCCTACTGCAAAAACATTGGTCATGGTTCCATCCTCGACTTTATGTATTGCACCACAGGCATCCAGTTTGGTCTAAGAAAATTCATTGGAGATTTTACTGGATAGGTTACCCAGTTTTTTACTATTGACAAGTGGAATTTTCTTTCCTTTTCGTCGTCTCGCAGCTTTAAAACCAGAATTGTTCCCCATGTTTTTTCCTCAGTATCTACTTGGATTACATCTGACATTTTGTATCGGGGATTTTTCTCATTTTCCAAATCCAGGGATAAATTTTCCTCATCATAACCATCATGAGTCACAATTGTGTTGTCTGGGTCTTTGATTAGCATGAGAATTTGTCTTTGGACGGTTGATTTCCACCATTGTGGCTTTGCCTCAGTTTTTGATACAAAGTATAATCCCTTGTTGGTGACAAAAAGCATGCATTCTTTGCTTTTTGTAAACAGTTTTTTTTCTTCAAGCCATACAGAAAGTAGATGAGTCTTTATCTTCTCATCAGAATCCATAAACATTCCAGTCTGGGCCGTTGTTAAAAACCAATGCCATTAGCTTTTATTTGAGAATCCGAGATCAACACTATTGCAATATTCTATTGTTGTTTCTGCTGTGATTGGCATATTTCTGATAGGCCTTGTCCCTGTTTTTGCACAGACAGAGATCTCCGACAAAGTAGTCGTATTAACTACACAATCTGGCCAAATGGTAATTGAACTGTTCCCAGGAGATGCACCAAAAACAGTTGAGAATTTTCTAAAACTAACCAATGAGAAATTCTACGACAGAACTCTATTTCATAGAATAATCAAAGATTTCATGATACAGGGCGGTGACCCAAAAACAAAACCTGGCGCCTACAAGCAAGTCATTGAATGGGGAACAGGCGATGCAGGATATACAATTCCTGGCGAATTTAACACAATTTCACACAAAAGAGGAATTGTATCAATGGCACGAGGCGGAAGCCCAGACAGTGCCAGCTCACAGTTTTTCATAATTCATAATGATACGCAAGCCTTGGATCAAAACTATGCCGTGTTTGGCAGGCTAGCAACAAAAACAAGCTATGAAACCTTGGATAAAATTGCAAATCTGAAAACTGTGGGTGATGTAGGAAACAATGTTCCTCTAGAATGGGCCCAAGGAGAAATTCTAAAGGCAGAAGTAAAGAACAGATCAGACATTCCTGACTTGCTTAATCAGGGAGAACCCATACATGTTGCGCCAAAAACCACAGAATCTATACCGTATTCTAATGACAAACTTGGAATCTCGTTTATTCCACCGGCAGGATGGTTTGTGCAAGAGCCGCAAAAACAAAACGCAGAAACACCAGACGTTGTTGCAGTAGGAGACAAAATCGGTGGATTCACACCGGCCATTTCCATATCTGTCAAATCAAAGGACGGTGCAACTTTGGATCAATATTCTGAAAAAATAAAGAAAACACTGGAACCTGCAATTAAATCCAAAATTCTGACCGTACAAAAAGAAGAAAAAACCACGATTAACGGTCATGATGCGTTTGTACGAGAAGCACTTGGCAAGTTCAACATGACTGGAGGACAATTTAGCATTAAATTCAAAGAGGTTGTCATAGAATCGGACTACAAATTTTACATTTTGACATATACAAACACTGAAAATAATTTTGATGTGACATTGCCTAAATTCCAAGCAGCGTTGGATTCTTTCTCAATGTCTGCAAAACACACAGACTATGGCAATAATACCAAAGGAAACAACACAACTGACAACCCACCTGCAAATCAATGTCCAATTGCATTTGCGGCATATGGATCAGAGCTTGAACCCCAAGTCCAAACTCTGAGGGAAATAAGAGAAAATGTTTTGTTTAGCACAAATTCAGGCACGACATTCATGACGCAATTCAATGAACTATACTATGTATTTGGCCCAAGCGTATCTGACTGGGAAAGACAAAGCCCGTTATTCAAAGAAATAGTAAAGACTGCGATAACTCCAATGCTATCTACAATGTCGATACTAAACTATGCAGACATTCACTCTGAGCAGCAAATGTTGGGCTATGGAATCGGTGTAATACTGTTGAATGTTGGAATGTACTTTGTCATACCGGCTATAGTAATAGTCAAAATAAAAAAGAGATTTTGGAGCTAGTGCAAAAATCTGGGAATCTTTTTCATAATATGGGCGATTGAGATTCTTCCAGGACCCATTGTTATTATGGCCAAATTTGCAGCAAGCAAGATCAAATCAAACTCATAAGCTCCCTGTGCACCGGTAAAGTTTTCTGCCTTTTTGACATGAAAGATTGCGCCAAACATATGATTGACAATAACGATGATGCGATTCTGCTCAAAACACCGATGATTAGCAAAATTCCCGGAACTATGCAAGAGCAATCAATGGTGCCATCTCTGCGGGCAAGCCAAGACTGGACAAAAAGCCTCCAAATCCAGGATTTGCGGTCTTTCCTATGCCGTGCACCAAAAAGATCACGCCAACCGCTAGTCTGATGCCTAGATGAGTGATGTCATTGAGTTTTGTTTCTCTGATGTTAGCTTCCATTGCTCACTTTTCTTTGACGATATAATAAAAGGTACTACCAAATTACTCTTGAGGATTTGGTTAGCACATCAACAGAATACAAAAAGAGAATAATCAAAACATGGAACGAGGTTGCTCCTCGCTATCACAAAAGATGGGCAGGAAAAACAATTGGACCTTTCCAAAGCACACAAAAGCTAGTTTCTATGGCAAGGATCAAGTCTGGCAATCTTGTTCTTGATCTGGCATGCGGTACAGGTGCAGTGACAAGGCAGGCCTTGAAAAAAACTGGAAAAAATGGACATGTAATTGGAATTGATAGCTCTATTACAGCACTAAAAATTGCAAAAAGATCAACACACGACAAAAACGTGGATTTTGCCATATTTGATGCAGAAAACTTTGCATTTAATCAGAAATTTGATGTCATAACATGTCAGTATGCATTGTTCTTTTTCCCAAATGCTTCCAAGGCACTTGCAAATATCAAAAAATCTCTAAAGAAAAATGGCACACTTGTGCTTGCAGTACATGGAGCAGGAGACACAGTACCATATTTTTCAGCAATTTTGGATTCCGTGGAAAAATTCATCCCAGATTATATTCCGTCTGGCGCTCCAGATCTGGATAGATTTGGCACAAAAAAGAATCTACAAAAAGCAATCAAAAAGGCAGGCTTTGCTCGTATTATAGTACATGAATACACCTTTTGGTATTCCCCAGGCTCTTTTTCCGCATATTGGAACAATTATCTCAAATATTTGGCAAAACCGTTGCGACAAAAACTAGACAAGCTAAGCTCAAAGCAAAAAACAGAATTGAAAAAGATGGTAAAACAAAAAACCATTCCTTATACAAAAAATGGCACAATCAAGTTTCCATGGAAAGTTTTGATTTTATCTGCAAAGTCGTAAAAACTGTTGGGAGCTTGCCAATTTTTTATTGGAAGCACACACCCAACAAATGACTCCACACATTTGATATGATTTTGGTATTAGTTAGGCAAATGCCTGTCTAAATTGGACAATCTGGGCACAAATCAGAGAATTAACAAGTCTTTTGTGAATCTGTGCATGTTGATTGGTTTTTGCTGCACAATAACTGAATCTTCAATTCTTACACCGAACTTGTTTGGAATGTAAATTCCTGGCTCTACTGTTATTGCCATGTTTTTTTGCAAAATAGTTTCACTTCTTTGTGATATTGTTGGAAATTCATGCACTTCAAGGCCTATGCCGTGGCCGGTAGAATGAATGAAATGTTTTCCATATTTTGTTTTGTTGATATAAGCTCTGCATGCATCATCAACGCTTTTGCATGAAACATTTGGCTTGACAGCTTTCAATCCAAGCTTTTGTGATTCCTTTACTATTTCGTACACTTGCTTTGCCTGCTCGGAAACTTTGCCAAGGCCAAATGTTCTTGTTGCGTCACTAACGTATCCTTTGTATCGCAATGTAAGATCAACTACTATTAGATCCCCACTTGCAAATTTCCTGTTTGTTACTTGTGCGTGCGGTAGTGCGCCATTTGGACCACCTGCAATTATTAGCGGATTCAAAGTAGAACGATAACCAGTACTGAACATGTCTTGTTCCATTGCAAATGCCATTAACTTTGACTGTAATTCAGATTCTCGTATTCCTTTGGCGATTTTTTTTGTGCACAATTCATACATGTCGTCTAAGATTTTTGATGCTTTTCTGAGAATTTTGATCTCCGAATCGTCCTTTATCTCTCTGGCTCTGTAGAAAGGATCTGTAGAATGTTTTATTGTGGGTATGGATTTTTTGAGTGCCTCCATTGTACCATAACTTTGGCAGTCTGTGCAGACTTTTTTGCCCTTTAGCATCTTGATTAAACTGGATAATAATCCGACACCGCGCTCTGATGTTATCACATTACAATCTATTGCATCATCTTTTGCGCGTCCCACTTCTAGTTCCGGCGCAATGATTGTGGTGTTGCCGTTTTTTTCCAAAACTCCAATCGCTTCACCCCAAAAACCAGTAAGATAAAACAGATTTTCCGGCTCAAAGCAGACCAAAGTATCACAACCAATTTTTTGTGCATGGTGTAACAACGTTTTTCGGCGTGCTTTCATGCGTGTTTTAGCGCATAATGGTGAATTAATCTTTGTTGGAACATTTGTATACTGGAAAACGAAATTTTGTCTAGTTGGAAGAAAAGAAAAAAGTTGTCGCACTGCTTTCCGGAGGACTGGACTCTCAGCTAGCTGTCAAGATGATGCAAAAGCAAGGCTTTGAGGTCTCTGCAGTTGCTATCAAGACTCCATTTTGCGATTTTGATTGCGGCCGTGGCTGTGGATTTGAGATCCGCGAGCGCGCAGACGCACTAAATGTGAAACTAAAGACCGTTTATCTTGGCGATGATTACATTGAGATGCTAAAAAATCCAAAGTATGGATTTGGTGCAGGAATGAATCCATGCATTGATTGCCGATCAATGATGTTCAAAGCAGCAAAAAAACACATGGAGGAGATCGGAGCAGAGTTTATCATTTCTGGCGAAGTCTTGGGTCAAAGACCAATGAGTCAACACGGACCGGCACTAAAAACAATAGAAAAAGAATCTGGCCTTGAAGGACTGATTGTCAGACCATTATCTGCTGGACTGCTTGGAAAAACAATTCCAGAAGAAAAGGGGCTGATCAAAAGAGAAGACATGGGCAAGATTCGCGGCAGAACCAGAAGAAATCAGCTAGACATGGCAAAAGAATTTGGAATTGAAAATCCACCAAACGCAGGTGGCGGATGTCTGCTAACTGATCCGGCATTTGGTTTGAGAGCTAAAGATCTATTCTCACATGTAGAAACTCCAACAGTAAACGACATTGACCTGCTAAAAATTGGCAGACATTTCAGATTAGATGAGAAAACAAAACTAATTGTTGGAAGAAACAAGGATGAAAATGATGTAATCAAAGCATTGGCATTGCCAAATGATTTGTTGTTTATGGCGCGAGATCATATGGGACCAGTTTCAATATTGCGCGGAGAAAATCTAGAAAATCATAAACCGCTTTGTGCATCAGTGACACTGAGATATTCTGATGCTCCAAGAGAATCTGAGCATACAGTTACTTTGCAGCACGGAGACAATACATCAGAAATGACTGCAAAAGTAGCAATCGAATCTGATTATCTTCACTTTAGAGTCTAGGTACAAAATTCTGTGTTTGTGCGTAATTTTTTGCGAAAAGCTTTTTGAGGGATTGCCTAGTAGTATTGTTGTACAATGCAAAAGACAGAAAGCCCAACTTATCTAAAGGCAATCACAATTCGTGATCAGAGCGACATTCACTCTATCAAAGATGACATGAAGAAAAACATGATCTTGATTTTGCGAGTTACTCCATTGGCACAAAAAGATGTTGAGCAGCTACGTAAGCTAGTCGAAGAACTATACGCACAAGCAAAAAATTTCAACGCAGACATTGCAAGACTAGGCGAAGAAAGAATAATCGTTACACCTCCTGGCGTAAAAATTTGGAAGCCAGAATACGATCTGAAATAATATTAAAATTTCACGGATAAATTCTACGGCCTCTTAATATTGCATCTTACTTGAAATTTTTCAAATTGTACAAATTATTGCTGACAAGCTTGCTGATTCTGGCAGTATCAACACCCTTGGCATTTGCTATATCGAATCAGGAAAAAACTCTCAAGCAATGTGAAAGTCTGTATCCGGAATTTGAAGCACTTGGCAAGCTCAAGTTTTTGGAAAGATACATGCATCAACCAAACATCAGAAGCTGTCTGACTCTGTATAATGATATAGCTTGGTTCTCAGAAGATTCTGATCGCACAGATCGGCTGATCGCTTTACTGGCAGAGCCGATCACACCAAAACAAGTTCGTGATCGATTTGATCGCATAGATTCCATTCCTCAATGGATCAAAGACGATGCATTGC
>JBJTCW010000087.1:0-1666 GCA_046092065.1 Candidatus Nitrosotenuis sp.
ATCAAAAAGGGCGACCTAGTCGGTATTTACACGCAAAAAGGAGAGGTGGTGGCTCTGGCAGAATCAATGATGAGCACAGACGAAATCAAGGATGCAGTAAAGGGTTACGCGTTTCAGACAAGGCGAATCATAATGGCACCAAATACATATCCTAAAAGCTGGCGCACAAAACCAAAACCAGAGCAATGATTCCAAAAAGCTTGGCTATCTGTGTAATAACTGGAGTATTAGCTGCCGCAATACTTGGAGTATACCTACAACAATTAAACTCAAAAAACATCGTCTCTGTCCAGGGTCCTTCAGTTTCAGGCTATGTAGAAAAAAATAGCTACAAGATTGGCGAAATAATACCGATTCACATAGTCAATACAGGAACAACAAAGATTACATTCTATGGCGACTCACATGGAATAATAGTGCGAGCATTGGATGGAACAACATTTTTTGCAACAATGCTATCAGAACAACTAGAGCCCGCACAAAAATACACCTTTGAGTGGAACCAACAAAAAAGCGATAATTCCAAAATCCTTGAAGGAAGATATGTAATTGACATAATTGCACATGACGAGTCCGGCAAGCGCATTTCCGACAGCTTTACATTGGATCTACTCAAGTAGGAAAACTTAAAACGCGTTTAGCGAGAACAACTCTAGGTTTGGCAAAAATCAAGGTAGGTCTTGTAGGAATTGGCAACTGTTTTTCCGGCCTAATCCAAGGCATAGAGTACTATAGGCAAAATCCAAGGCAAAAGGTAATTGGAATAATGCATGAAAAAATAACAAAATACTCGATTCACGATTTAGACTTTGTAGCAGGTTTTGATGTTGGAAACAACAAGATAGGCAAGACAATCAATGAGGCAATCTACGAATATCCTAACATGGTAAACTGGGTTCCAAAAATCAAGATGCCAAAAACAAAGGCAGAGGTATACGAAAGCCCTGCGCTGGACGGAGTTGGAATCTGGGTTGAAAACAGGGTCAAGCCAATCAAATCCAAAAAGTCAACTGACCAACTGAAAAAAGAAATCAAGAAGACAATAGAAAAAACCGGCGCCGAAATAATTGTATCGTATTTGCCGGTAGGATCAGACAAGGCAACCCAGTTTTGGGCCCAGATGTGCCTTGACACAAACACCGCAT
The DNA here is from genome assembly GCA_046092065.1 of Candidatus Nitrosotenuis sp. GTDB lineage: Archaea > Thermoproteota > Nitrososphaeria > Nitrososphaerales > Nitrosopumilaceae > Nitrosotenuis. The sequence continues at coordinate 1,146 of JBJTCW010000087.1, forward strand.
TTGTAAATTGTATTCCGTCATTTATTGCGTCTGACAAAAAATGGGGCGCAAAGTTTGCGGCAAAAAAGATCCCAGTGGTGGGAGACGACATCAAAGGGCAAGTTGGTGCAACAATTGTGCATAGAACGCTTGCAAAATTATGCGATGATCGAGGAACAAAAATAGAAAAGACATACCAGATAAACGTTGGTGGTAACACCGACTTTCTAAACATGAAAGAGCAGGAACGACTGGTAAGCAAAAGAATCTCTAAAACAGAAAGCGTCCAATCACAATTATCACAAAGGCTAGCAGATGACCAAATCTATGTCGGGCCGTCAGACTTTATTCCATTTTTAGGAAATACAAAACTAATGTTCATGCGAATAGAGGGACGCCAGTGGGCAAACATCCCATATAATATGGAAGTCCGACTAGAAGTGGACGATAAGGCAAACTCGGCAGGAATTGTAATCGATGCCGCAAGACTGGCCAAAATAGCACTGGAGAGAAATATGGGCGGACCAATAATTCCAGCATGC
>JBJTCW010000088.1:0-3017 GCA_046092065.1 Candidatus Nitrosotenuis sp.
CCTAACATATCGCGAAAACTTGAAGAACGTCTGCCAAGAACAACTCTTAAAAATATCGATTTTGACGAGATCAAATCAATGCAAAACCATGTCTGTTTCTATTGTGAGAAGAAACCAACAAAATTTGTACAAGAGCATTTCGTTCCTTGGAATTTTATCTATTCCACATCAAACTTTAACATTGTTGCATCCTGCGTAGAATGCAATTCCAGTAAAAATGACAAGTTAGCTACTGCAGAATACGTAAAAAAAATTCTTCAAAGAAATACAAAACTCAAAAAACTACAATACGGTTACTCTTCAGAATATTTCAAGAATCTTTATGATTCATGTCTGAGAGATTATCATGGTGTAAAGCGCGAATTATGGCATCCATAGGGTATAAAATTGGATTATAACAAAGCAATACGAGATAAGATCCCGGAAATTATCAGACTATCAGGCAATTCATGCAATATCAAAAAACTCTCTAATGCTAAATTTCTAGTCGAGCTGGAAAAAAAACTAGCCGAAGAGCTCGCAGAATATCAAAAAAGCAAAAATCCTGAAGAGCTAGCTGATCTAATTGAGGTAATTCATAGAATTGCCCAGCTGAATGGCACTAGTGTTGCTAAATTGGAAAAAATACGCAAGGAAAAAGTGAGAAAACGTGGAGCTTTTAAGAAAAATCTGTTTTTAATAGATTTAAAAAAATAATAGAGTTCAATTATTAATTATCTTGATCTTTCTTGTTCCAGTGCCTCTGCCAGTAACCAGAGTTACCTCTGTGGTGACATCTGAAACTTGTGGCTTGGCGCGCTGGTCCAGTCTGACTGACTGGTGACCTCTGGCTGAAACCATTATGGTGTCGCCGCTGACTTTGTCCATTTTCTCTGTCTGGAATTTCTTGTAGGAATTTCCTGCCCAGTTCAATGGGGAAAATTCAGCCTCGGTTTTTGCAGTTCCGCGCTGGATAGTCTTTTGAACCTTCATAGTGTAACTATGGTATCTTTTCTATATCTACCATGAGCTAATTTTTAGAACAAAATATTTTGATGGTTTTTCCTTTAGAATCCATATCGAATCTCAGGGTGGAAAAGTAATAGAAATTCTCGAGTTGAATTAAAGTTAAAGCAATAATTAGCAGCCTCGCTTTAACGCCCAAGATTCTGACGCAAACTCACTAGTTTTGCAGTATTTTTTCATGATTGTGGCATGATTGTTTTCCAAAAGTTCCGCATTCACATTTTTATCAGAACAATACACCTTGCCTACCACTCGATTGAATCGATCAAATGGTTGCTTGTCATCCTGGTCCACTATGGCAGTCGTTCCATTGATGCATAATTTCTTTGTAAATGCAGTTGCCTCTGAATACCCAGCTTTGCCTCTTTCTGGAGTATTTACCAGTGATAATCTAACCTTGTAGGTGTCAATGTATATGGTGTCGCCATCAATTATTCTCTTTACAGTTCCAGTAATGCACAATGTGTTTCCCTTGCACAAATTAGAATTGGTTTTTGATTTATCGTTGCTTGGTTTTTCTTTAGTGTTGGATTTCTCATAGAATATCTTTTTTAATTCGTCAATTTGCTCCTGTAAGTCCTTGATTTTCTGCTTTAGCTTGGCATTTTCGTCCTTTAGTTTTTGTTCTTCTGGGCTTTGGGCCGAAACTAAAGTAAACGAGAAAGTAAGAAGAATCACAGATAACGTCAAGGCTAGAATTAGTTTGTTCATAATTCCTAACTTGTATGGGTGTGGAATGATAAAAGCATGGTCAATTGTATGAATTTATGGTACGCCTAGGTGTGATAGAATTAGGTCTCATTTTTCAATCATGGATGCTTCCATCTGGCATTGTAGCTCGTTTCAAATTCGCCCCTGACAAATTTGCTCCAGACAAATTTGCTCCAGACAGATAAGCCACTCTCAGGTCCGCCCCAGACAAATCTGCACCTGATAAATTAGCTCCAGAAAAATCCACCACTCTCAGATCCGCACCAGACAAATCCACCACTCTCAGATCCGCACAAGACAAATCCGCCCTCCACAAATTCGTATTTATCAAATTTGTATTTATCAAAATTGCCCCAGACAAATCTGCACCTCTCAGATTTGCCTCTGACAAGTCTGCACCAGACAAATCTGCACCTCTCAGATTTGCCTGAACCAACTTTGCCCCTTTCAAATATGCCGCTCTCAGATCCGCCCCAGACAAATCTGCCTTGTGCTTTTCCACGTCGGATATGCCGTTAGGAAAACGTTTCATGTCCATATTCTAATCTGAGAAATATACATCCCGATTATAAAATTGTAAATTCTATCATTACTGTGTTATTGCTAATTCCAATGTTTTATCCTTCCACGAATTTTTTGCACTAGTTTGTAAGTGCCGACTCCAACTGCAAGACAAAACATTATTGCATTGGCCGAAATCATTATTTGTTCAAGTAGAACCCAGCAGCTGCAAGCGCTTCCAACAAGATAAAGAATGAGGAACATAGAGCCCACGATTATGAGAAAAATGTATTTTTTCATTCCGGATTTGAATGGGCTCAGAATGATAAAAATATGATCAGATTGGTGTACCTTGAATTTTACAATTAATCACGCATAAAAATTAGTAAAATGCAACATTTTTGCACATTTTAAAAAACAGGATTTAGAATCCTTAACGAATCTCGGAAAGGAGTTAGTTTTTTGATTTAAGGAATGTATACAATTTCGAGATTTTTGGGACAGGTTGTGCCTAATTCGAATCTGATAAATCGTTATATCGATTTGAAGAACGATAAAAGAGTTAAATCAGAGAACTGACCAATTAGAATCAAATGCTACAAGCAATAACCGGCTTAATTGCAGGCCAAGAATGGATCTTTATTGCAATTGCCGCAGGCATCATTCTGTTTGGTGCAAAAAAGATTCCAGAGCTTGCAAGAACACTCGGTAAATCCAGAATGGAATACGAAAAAGGCAAGTTTGAGGCAGAAAAAGAGCTCAAAGATCTCAAAGACAAAAAAGACTAGATTTCCGCTGTT
>JBJTCW010000089.1:0-7806 GCA_046092065.1 Candidatus Nitrosotenuis sp.
CCAGAGCATTTCAGGGGAGAAAAATATGCACACATCAAAAGATTCGAGTACAGAGCGCCAGACCCATCATCAAACCCATACCTAGTTTTCTCTGCAGTACTAGCTGCAGGCCTAGACGGTATTAAGAAAAAGACAGACCCAGGCGACCCAGTTCTAGAAAACATTTACCACATGACAAAAGAAGAGAGAGCCAAGCGCGGAATCAAAACAGTACCAGCCAATTTAGGCGAAGCACTGGATGAGTTAGAAAGTGACAGAAAGTTCCTCAACCCAATTTACTCTAATGAAGTAATTGACAAAATTATAGAAATAGGCAGAAAGGACCACAGAGAAATATCAATCCGTCCTCATCCCCACGAGTTTTATCTGTACTTTGATGTCTAGAGCGGTCTTCCAGTAAGCTGCAAAATAAAGAACAATGCAACTGCCGCAAGGCCAAATCCTATTCCCAGATATAGTCCTCTACCTTTGTCCGATGTGCCTGCCTTGTAGATCATAATGCCGCCAGCTAGTCCTACAAACAAGACAACTATTCCATAGATAGCATAGTCAAGTGTTCCTCCTTGAACAAATGGATAGAAAATGCCAGATAGTAATGCAAAGAATCCCAGTAAATATCCATATTTTACGGATGTGAGAATCTTGCTAGTTCCGTTCAACAAATTTTGTGATAATAATTAGCAAATAAACGTTTGATGAAATTACATATCCATGCCCATATCGCCCATGCCACCCATTCCTGGCATTCCGCCCATACCTCCCATGCCACCCATTCCTGGCATGCCTCCCATTCCACCCATGTCTCCTCCTGGTGGTCCGGCAGATTTGGCGACAGCGATTACGTCATCAATTCTTAGAATCATGCATGCGGCCTCTGTTGCAGCAGAAACAATTTGGTTCTTTACTGCCAGTGGTTCTATAATCTCGCTTGAATGCATGTTGCCTACCTTTGCCTTCATTACGTCAACTCCGGTCCATTTTTCTCCCTTGAGTTGCTTTGATCTTAGGTTAGTCAAAGTATCAATTGGATCCATTCCCGCGTTTTCCGATAATGTCAATGGAATTGCTTCCAATGAATCTGCAAATTTCTCTACTGCTAGCTGTTCTCTTCCTTCCAGGGATTTTGCCCAGTTGCGAAGTTTGGTTGCAGCAAATGTCTCTGGTGCCCCGCCTCCTGCTACTATGGATGGGTTTTCCATAACATCTTTGACTACCATTAGTGCATCGTGAACTGATCTGTCCACTTCATCTACTACTCTTTGCGAGCCGCCTCTTAGTAGTAATGTGACAGATTTTGGATTCTTGCAGCCTTCCACAAAGACCCATCTGTCTTCTTCTATTTTGCGCTCCTCAACCAAGGCTGCAGAGCCGAGTTCTTTTTCAAATAAATCATCAAGGTTTGTAACTATTGTTGCGCCGGTTGCCTTGGCAAGTTTTGTCATGTCAGATTCCTTTACTCTTCTTACTGCAAGTACTCCTGCTCGCGCCAAATAATGCTGAGCCATGTCGTCGATTCCTTTTTGACAAAGCAAGACATTTGCTCCCGAGCCGATTACTTTGTCGACCATGTTTTTGAGCATTCTGTTTTCTTCATCTAGGAATGTCTTCATTTGCTGAGGATTTGAGATGTTTATCTTTGCATCAAATTCTGTCTTGTCTATCTCAAGTGCATTGTTGATTAGAGCAATTTTTGCCTCTGCAATTTTCTTTGGCATTCCACCATGTACTACTTCTTTATCCAAAACAATTCCCTCAATCAACATAGAATCCTTCATAGAGCCGCCTGCCTTTTTCTCCACCTTGACATCATCCTCGTCTATGGTGAATTTGCCTTCGTCTTTTTCTGCAACAGACACGACTGCCTTTACGATTAGATCAGCCAAGTGATCGGATTCCTTTTTGACTAGTTTTGTCTGCATTGATGTCTTGGCAATTTTCATCAAAATTGATTTATCATTAGCAGTTACTTCTTCTGCGATTTCTTTTAGGAAATGAAGGACCTTTTTCTGAGCCTTTCTGTATCCATCAACTATTACGGTTGGGTGAACGTCTTGGTTAATCAGAGACTCGGCGTTTTCTAGCAACGCGCCTGCAAGTATTACTGCAGATGTTGTGCCGTCTCCTACTTCATTATCGGTAGTTTTTGAAATCTCGACTAGCATTTTTGCTGCTGGGTGCTGTACGTCGATTTCTTTGAGAATGGTGGCGCCGTCATTAGTAATGGTAACGTCGCCTAGAGAATCAACAAGCATTTTGTCCATGCCTCTTGGGCCTAGACTGGAATGAACTATTTCTGCGATAATTTTTGCAGCTGCAATGTTATTTTTCTGTGCCTCGCGACCCTTGTTTTCGGTCGAGCCCTCTTTTAGTAAAACTATTGGCATGTTGCCTTTTGGTATTTGCGCGCTCATTCGATCGACAGTCCGATTTTTCCCCTTTTATACCTTTTTTACAAAATTGAGTCCATCTCTTGGATCGGGATTTTTGTCTCAAAACTAATCGCTGTTTTTAAATTGGGACGGCATCTGGCAAAAAACATGGCAAGCGCAGTCAAGAATTCCTACAAGAAAATTCTTGCAGATCTAGTAGAGCACAACAAGTGGTTTGAGAATTCCATTCCATTGATTGCAAGCGAAAACGTGCCGTCTCCAGCAGTTAAGGAGGCATTGTTATCAGACTTTGGAAACCGTTATGCAGAAGGCTGGCCAGGCGAGCGAGTCTATGCAGGCTGCATCTACATTGACAAAGTCGAAGTCGAGTGCATGAATCTGGCAAAAAAGCTCTACAAGGCAAAGTTTGCCGATGTTAGACCCATTTCAGGCGTAGTTGCAAATCTGGCAATTTATTCGGCATTTTCAAATCCAGGCGATATCATGATTGCTCCATCAATTCCAGCAGGAGGACATATTTCCCATGGAAAAAGAGAGCATTCCGGAACTGCAGGTCTGGTACATGGATTGGATATAGAGTTCTATCCGTTTGATGCCGAAGAGATGACAATAGATGTCGATAAAACCAAGGAAAAAGTCAAGGAGTTAGAAAAAGCAAATCGCTTGCCCAAAATGGCAATGTTTGGCGGATCATTATTTTTGTTCCCGCATCCAGTAAAGGAACTAGCTGAATTTCTCCATTCGTATAATATTCACATTAACTATGATGCGGCACATGTCGCAGGACTGATTGCTGGGGGCCAGTTCCAAGACCCACTAAGAGAGGGAGCTGACACCATGACAATGAGCACTCACAAAACTTTGTTTGGCCCGCAAGGCGGACTGGTTTTGGGCGGAGAGCAACACGGTGAGGCAATCAAAAAGGCAACCTTCCCAGGATTGACATCAAGCCATCACATTCATCACATGGCAGCAAAGGCAATTGCATTTGCAGAAGCTTTGGAGTTTGGTAAAGCATATGCAAAAGATGTGATCAAAAACGCAAAGGCACTAGCCGATGCACTGTCAGCTGCAGGATTCAAAGTACTAGGCGAAAAACGCGGTTACACAAAATCACACCAAATTGCAGTAAACGTTTTGGATTATTCCGATGGAGGTAAAGTAGAAGCAGACCTGGAAAAGGCAAACATCATCGTAAACAGACAGCTAATCCCAGGCGACATCAAGGCAGGCCGCAACTATTTCCATCCAGGAGGAATCAGACTGGGAGTTTCAGAATTGACAAGACTAGGCATGAAACCAGCTGAAATGAAAGAGATTGCCGGATTCATCAAGACTGTGGTAATAGACAAAAAGGATCCAAAGAAGCTTGTTGCAAAGGTAAAGTCATTCAGAAAGGACTACCAAAAGGTGCACTATTGCTTTGATAACAAACTGGGCGCCTACGAATACGTAAAACTTCGCTAGTTATAGTCAGTCATCAGCAACTGGTCGCCGCTTCTTTTGCCAAACACCAGATTGATCTCGTCCTCTAGTGTCCCTATTCTTCCCTTTAGGTATGGACCTACGTCGTATTTTTCGACCAAGCGTTTTGCCAGTCTGAGATATTTCTCAATTGAAGGCCTGGTAATAGTTTGAATCAAGTTGTTTCCGCAAATGCAGTGTTGGAGTAGAGGAGTCCTTCGGTATTTTCTTCCACATGCAGTACATCGGAATTTCTGCCTGCCATATGCTCTAAGGTTGCCAATAATATCAGGAACCAAGTGAGTGGTGATGACATTAGTGACAATTTCCGTAGTATCCACTGCAGAGATCAGTTCGGCGTTTCTAATTTGCATGTCGAATTTGTCCAGCATCGAGCCCAAGGTGGAATATGCACTTCTGGATCTAGATGTGGTAAGTGTTGTGGTGGTATGAGTAAAGTAATAGTCGTAGAATTGGCGCTCCGTTTCTAATCTAGATTTGATTATCTCGACGCTTTTGACCTCGTATGCTTTCTTTGCAGAAACCGTATCTTCGAAAAATTCCAGTGGTAGTTTTTTTGTCACCTCGAAATTGTGCGCCTGTGGCTGGGATTCATGTGGTAATACAACAGGCTGGACCAAAAGTGGTGCGTCCATGAGTCCGCCGATTTTATCAGAAAGGAATTGCCTTGAGAAATTCAATAAAGCATCCATTAACAACATTATAGAATCTGCATCACCGTCTGCATCACGCCTTTTTGCGGAATGCCAGTTTGGTGTGCCAAAGCAGACATGTGTTTCTGTATAGCCTATGATTCTGCCAACTATACCCACAGATGTGTGCGGTGCAAGGCCTATCACTAGATGCCCAATCAACTCGTCATTATTTCTTACATTATAGAAAGGAGTCTTGCCGTAAAATTTTGCAAGTTCTGTATCGATATACTTGCATGTCTGCACCAAGTATTTTCCGCTTTCATGTGGTATTATCACATCCTGCATTTTGATCTCTACCATCTGGTCAGGTGAGATCAGTGGTTTACCATCCATATCGGTGTCATATCCAAGCTCGTTGAGCTTGGCAATGGATGTGCCAATCCATGCTGGCTTGAAATGAGTCAGTGGAGAATTAGTAGCATCAAAGCGTACAGTGCCGTCCTTGAATACAGTAAGGTCAAGGCTTTGTCGAATGAGTCCCTTCTCTAATGGCTCTGCAATTCTGTCCTGGGTTATCAGCTCCATTACTCCCTTGAATGGTTCTTGGACCCGGACGCCGATTTTTTCCTGGGCTGCAATTATTCGCTCTTTTAGCGGGAATCGCTTGAAGGAATGAGTCGGGACCTTTTTCTTGCATTTTTGGCAAAATGTCGAGTCCAGCTCAGTCCTGCACAAAGGACAGATGTGCTCTATTATGGTACGGTTGCCACATTTTTGGCAGTTTATGCTAATTGATGGAACGTTACAGTTTTTGCAAATTCTATTGTAAATGTTGCAGTAAAATTCCGAGCCAGAGCTTGCCTTTAGCAGATCACGAGTCATTCCACCCTTGTCGCCAATAGGAAATAGAGTATGTACTGGTGGCTTCATTAGTCTAGCTGCGGCTTTTTCTGGCCTACCAATTCGAACTCCAATAGAGGCAGAAAACTTTGGTTTTATTGCAACACCAGTAGCCTTGGTGATAATCTGCGGAACAGAATCCGTCTCGTCTAGCTTTATCTGATTTGATAATAACAATTGGTAGAAAACCTCGGCTTCCAGTCCCTTGAGTATTACAGAGTCTCCGGATACTTCGTGTGGTACACCTATTTTTTCCAAGATTGGCTTTACTGTACCAGGATAGGTCACTGTTTCTTCCTCGATTTTGAGCGGCTTTAGCAATGGCTCTAGTTCGGCTGGAGAGATCTGCTCCCAGTAAAACAAGTATTTTGGGTGTAATGGAATTTGGAAGTTTAGAGATATTTCCAGTGCTTCCTCAAGGCTTGGTGTTTTGCTCAGAAATTCTTGCAGTTCTTTTGCCTGGTATTGCCGGATTTTCTGCTCCAGCTCTTCGAGCCAATATTCCTCAACATATCCAGTCGGGATGAGCTGCGCGTTGTTTTCTAGAAAATCACCAAATGAGATCAAAATGTCGCCAAGGTACAAAATTCTAGCAATGTCGTCCTTGATTCTAATTCCTTCTTCAACTGTCTGGATTTTTACAACATTGCCATTTTTGAGCCGAACAATAGGAGTGTCAATAGAATCCACAAAGGCCACAGTTGCGCCTTTTCCTGGAACATCAATCTTTACCTGCGTTCCAACTGCAATAGTATGGTTGAGGATTTCAGCTACAATAGGATGAATTCCAACAGAAGCAAAGCCAGTATTGCATGCCCTGCCATATCTGAGCCTAAATCCGCCAATTTTGTTGGGCATTGATAGAACAGACCTGCCGGCAATTACCTCTTTGAGACGTTTTGCGGCAGAATCGCCTTCTTCTCCCTTTTGCACGGCTCCCTTTAGCTCTGCAAGCCAATCCCAGCCAGAAAGCTTGTACAATTCTATTCTTTTGAGTAGTTTTTTTGCCCTTCCAATCAATCCGTCATTTAGAACACGTAAAGCACCGCCGCGAACCCGGTCTGTTTTGATTCGAGTCATGTTTTTGTGGTTGACCACTTCGTTTGGATCAGTATCGACTCCGTCCAACTCGACTGGCAGATTTGCAATTACTTTGATGATATCTTGGTCTTGGACATGGTACTGAAAGCTGCCAACATCCCTTTCATAGACTCGTAGTTCCTCTACAAATCTGCCTGTTTCATCATCAAACGAGTTGGCCTGGTATTTTGATAGTCCGACTGTCTGGCGGACATGGTCAGCTATTAGCATGGTAACGGCAGATTCCGTGCCTCCTGCAGAACGCATTGGGCCTGCAATTGACACCGAAAGATAGTCCGTTCCGTCCTTGTTTTTCTTTATTGTGACTGCTGAGATTCCCTGCAATGGCGCTATTGTGACGCCTTCTGTAACTATGGCAAGCCCTACACGCACGGCATTGTCCAGTCTTTGCTCTAATGTGGTGTCTTCTGGGAGATATTGCCCCAATGCAATGCTTTTGGATAAATCCAGGGCTGCAAGCTCTTTTCCCTTGGTTTTTAATAATTCTCGGAGCGGTTCTGCAATGTCAATGTCGTGCATTTTTGCGACACGATCGGCCAAATCAAACGCTATTTTGGGCTCGACTATTCCGGAAGAATCAACCAGTGTAGATTTGGCCCCGGCGGCTTTCTCAAAGATTTGATAGACCTGATCGGATATTTTGGAATAATACTCTAGATAATTCTCTGGCATTGGAACCCCCTTTATTCGGGAGATTGCCGCATTTTCTGACATGTTATTTCTTTAGATTCTGGATACTATTTGCTATTTCGGCTAGTCTTTGGAGGCTGTCCTTTTCCTTTTCGAGCATTGTGCCTATGACTAGGGCATCGGCGCCTGCTTTGACTAGTTCTGAGGCGGTTTTGGCGTCACGAATGCCTCCACCCACTATCAGAAAGCCCTTGAAGAGCTTGCGGACAGTAGCAACCATTTCAGGTCGGACGCTTTCCTTTGCTCCGGATCCTGCCTCTAAATACACAAATCTCATTCCCAAGAATTGGGCAGCCAAACAATAGGCAGCTGCAATGTTTGGTTTGTCAAATGGAATGCCCTTTGCCGAGCCGACATACCAGGCAGTCGTGCCTTCACCGATGATAATATAGGCAGTTGGCAATGGTTCTAGGCCAAACTTTAGGACGCTTGGAGCGCCCAATGCCTGTGCTTGGGTGATATAGTACGGGTTTTCCGAGTTCATTAGCGAGCTAAATAGAATAGCGTCGGCAGATGGAACCACGCCGGTCACATTACCAGGGAATAGAATTATTGGAATCTTTACTGCATTTTTGATGGTTTTTACGACTTGTGCCATCTCTAGC